>CALLYQ010000422.1 GCA_937858875.1 uncultured Lautropia sp.
TGGTCAGCGTGGTCATGAGCCAGGCGGCCGCCACGTCGTTCATCCACATGCAGGTGTTGGCGATCATCCAGACCACCCACAGCTTGCGGAAGACCGGTTCGAACAACGGCGCCCAGGGCGAGGACGAGGTCCTCGCGGAGGAGGGGTCCGGAAAGGTGTTGTCGGTCACGGGGCGCTGGCAGAGTGGGCGGCGTCAGGCAGGATACGCCGGCCGGCTGCTCTTGCGGGTTCGCAGGCCCATCGCACGCAATGCGATCCGAGTGAGTTCGGCGACGACCTCCTCGCGCGGCAGGCGTCCGTCGGGGTGGTACCAGGTATAGGCGAAACCCGGAATGCTGGCCGCGGCGAGCGCAGTGAGCCGAGTATCGCCGAATTCGGCCATGCCTTCGTTGCGCGCCTGCTCGAGCAGGGCGCTCATTCTTTCGTAGAACCGGTCGGCAAGCCGATGGTAGGCCTCGATGTAGGCCGGGCTGTAGACCTGCATCTCGCGATACGGCAGCGTGGCCGCCGGATGGTGGGTCAGGGTGACGCGGATCAGCCGCTCGATGCCCTCGGCCAGCTTCAGGTGGGCCGGCCGCGGGTCCGATGCATCGAAGTCCATCGCGCTCAGGCTCGCCACGGTCGGCCGCCAGGAGACGGTCTCGAACAGCTCGAGCTTGTCGCGGAAATAGTAGTAGACGTAGGGCTTGGTCACGCCGAGCTCGCGGGCGATCTGCTCGATCGTCGTCTCGGCGTAGCCGCGCTCGAAGAACAGCCGCGCCGCGACCGCGAGGATCCGCTCGCGCTTCTCGTCGGTGCCGACCGTCGCGGCGCGCTGACGTCCGGACGCGGCCGGCCGGTCCGCCGCAGACCGGCCGGCCGCGGGTGTGGGTTTGTTGCTACTCATGGGTAACCATGGGCAGGTGGTTTGCTACTCATGGGTAGCATCCTTTCATGGACGGCGCTATAGTTGCAAGCTGTGCCGCAACACAGGCACGGAGGAGAGCCCGCCGATGAGTGCCCCGCAACAGACGACCGCCGGCACCGGCGAGTTCAGGCCCCTGCACGAGATCCTGCGCGCGCACGCGCGCCGCCAGCCCGACAGGCCCGCCTACCTCTGGTATGGCCAGGCGATCAGCTACTCCGAGCTCGACCGCGCCAGCGACGGCTTCGCCGCGCGCCTGGCGCAGCTCGGCGTGGGCAAGGGCGATCCGGTGGCGCTCTTCATGCAGAACTGCCCGCAGTACGTGATGGCGCACTACGGCATCCAGAAGCTCGGCGCCGTCGTCTGCCCCTGCGGTCCGCTGAACAAGGAGCACGAGCTCGAATACCAGCTGAACGACCTCGGCGCGCGCGTGATCGTCGCGGCCGCGCCGCTGCTGCCGACCGTCGACAAGGTACGGTCGCGCACGGCGCTCGAGCACGTGTTCGTCGTCCACTACGCCGATCTGCTGCCGCAGGTGCCGTCGATCGACGTTCCCGACGAACTCGCGCGGATGCGCGACGAGCCGCGTGCGGTGCCCGAGGGCTGCGAGGACTTCCTCGCCGTCGCGCGCAGCGGTGCGCCGGCGCCCTCGGTTGCGGTCGGGCCCGACGACGTCGCGCTGATGACCTACACGTCGGGCACCACCGGGCTGCCGAAGGGGGCGATGCTCAGCTTCGACAATGCGCTGTACAAGACGCAGGTGTCGGTCGACATCTACCGGGTCGGCAACGACGACGTGATGCTGGCGATCGCGCCGCTCTACCACATCGCCGGCATGCTGATGGGCGTGAACATGACGGCGTGCGCCGGCGCGACCGCGGTGCTGATGTACCGCTTCGATCCGAAGGCCGTGCTGCAGGCGATCGAGCGTCACCGTGTCGGCTGGTGGTACAGCATCGCGCCGATGAACGTCGCGGCGATGCAGGTCCCCGGCGCGAAGGACTTCGACCTGTCCTCGCTGCGGATGAATCCGGTGACCAGCTTCGGCATCACGTTCACCGAGGCGCTGGCGCGGCAGTGGCAGCAGTTCGCGCCGAACTGCACCAGCTTCGAGGCCGCCTACGGCTTGTCCGAAACGCACACGATGGACACCGCGATGCCGGCCGAGGCGATTCGCTGGGGCACGCAGGGACGGCCGGTGCCCGGCAACGAGGTCCGCATCGTGGACCCGGACAGCGGACGCGAGCTGCCGGCCGGCGAAGCCGGCGAGATCGCGGTCCGCGGCCGCGGCGTCTTCAAGGGCTACTGGAACAAGCCCGAAGCCACGGCGCAGACGCTGCGCGACGGCTGGGTGTTCACCGGCGACATGGGCCGCATCGACGCCGAGGGCTACCTGACCTTCATGGGGCGCTTCAAGGAGATGATCAAGGTCTCCGGCTACAGCGTGTTCCCCGAGGAGGTCGAGGCGATCCTGATCCGGCATCCGGCGATCAGACAGGCCGGCGTGATCGGCGTGGCCGACCCGGAGAAGGGCGAGGTCGTCAAGGCCTTCATCGTGTTCGAGCCCGGGCTCGCCGAGGCGGACCGGCCCACCGAGGCGGACATCATCGCCTGGGCGCGCGAGAACATGGCCGTCTACAAGGCGCCGCGGCAGGTCGCGTTCCGCGAGTCGCTGCCGGCCACCGGCGCCGGCAAGATGCTGCGCCGGCTGCTGAAGGAAGACTGAGATCCGGCTCGTGAAGAAACTGCTGATCGCCAACCGCGGCGAGATCGCGCTGCGCATCATCCGCGCGGCGCGGGACCTGGGCATCGCCACCGTGGCGATCCATTCGCGCGACGACCGCGAGTCGCCGCACCTGGCGCTGGCCGACGAGCGCGTCGAGCTCGATGGCGTCGGCGCGCAGGCTTATCTCGACGTGGCCGCGGTCGTGGCCGCCGGCGTGCGCGCGGGCTGCGATGCCGTGCATCCGGGCTACGGCTTCCTCAGCGAGCGGGCCGACTTCGCGCGTGCCTGCGCGCAGGCCGGCCTGGTCTTCGTGGGCCCCGCCCCCGAGCAGCTCGACCTGTTCGGCGACAAGGCCCAGGCGCTGGCGCTGGCGCGCCGCTGCGGCGTGCCGGTGATGCCGGCCACGCGCGGCGGGGCCACGCTGCACGAGATCGAGGAATTCTTCGAGGCGCAGGGCGCCGGCATCGTCATCAAGGCGGTCGGCGGCGGCGGCGGGCGCGGCATGCGCGTCGTGAACTCGCGCGAGGCGCTGGCCGAGGCCTACGCACGCTGCACGTCCGAGGCGCGCAGCGCCTTCGGCATCGACGCGGTCTACGGCGAGCGCCTGATCGTCCGGGCGCGCCACATCGAGATCCAGATCGTCGGCGACGGCACCGAGGCGCTGGCGCTGGGCGAGCGCGACTGCACGATGCAGCGCCGCTTCCAGAAGCTGGTCGAGATCGCGCCGAGCCCGGCGCTGGCGCCCGGGCTGCGCGAGCAGATCGAGCGGGCCGCGCTGACGATGGCGCGCGAGGCCGGCTACCGCAGTCTCGGCACCTTCGAGTTCCTCATCGACGAGGAACTCGTCGAGCGGCGGCGCCGCGGCGATGCGGCCGGCGGGGATCCGTCCGGCGGGGATCCGTCCGGCCGGGACCCGGGGAACGGCGAAGCTTCGCCGTTCGTCTTCATCGAGGCGAACCCGCGGCTGCAGGTCGAGCACACGATCACCGAAGAAGTCACCGGCGTCGACCTGGTGGCGCTGCAGCTCGGCCTCGCGGCCGGCCGCAGCCTGCGCGAGCTCGGGCTCGACCCGGCGCTGCCGCCGCGTCCGTCGGGCTATGCGATCCAGTTCCGGATCAACGCCGAGACGCTCGACGCGCAGGGCCTGGCACGGCCGGCCTCGGGCCGGCTCGAACGCTTCGACCTGCCTTCCGGTCCCGGCACGCGTGTCGACACGCATGGCCGCGCCGGCTATGCGCCGTCGCCGCATTACGACACGCTGCTGGCCAAGCTGATCGTGTCGACGCGGCTCGATGATTTCGGTGATGCCGTGCGGCGTGCGCAGCGCGCGCTGCGCGAGACGCGGATCGACGGGCTGGCGACCAACGTGTCGCTGCTGCGCGCGCTGGCCGAGCGCGAGGAATTCGTCGCGCAGGCCGTGCACACGCGGGTGCTCGAGTCGATGCTCGGGTCGCTGCTGGCGCGTGCGGCCGAGCTCGACGCCGAGCAGGCGGCGCTGGCCGCCGCGCAGGCAAACGCCGGCGGCAGCGCCGCCGGCGCGGTGCGCGGCGCCGGCGGGCCGGCCCTGGCCGCTGCACGAGACGCGCTGGCCGACAGCGTGCCCGACGGACACCTGGCGGTGCGCGCGCCGATGGCCTCGCGCGTGGCCGAGGTTCTGGTGGATGTCGGCGATGTGGTGCGAACCGGCGAGATGGTCGCGGTGCTCGAGGCGATGAAGATGGAGCACACGGTGCCGGCGGAGGCCGGCGGCCGCATCGTCGAGCTGCGTGCCGAGGCCGGCGACCAGGTCGGCGAGGCGCAGGTGCTGGTCGTCATCGAGCCCGGCGAGGGCGAGGCCGGCGCCGCCACGCTGGCCGACGAGGCCGATCCCTCTGCGGTGCGCGACGACCTGAAGCGGGTGCTCGACCGCCATGCGGTCACGCTCGATGCGGCGCGGCCGGGCGCCGTGGCCAAGCGCCACGGCCGCGGCCAGCGCACGGCGCGCGAGAACATCGCCGACCTGTGCGACGAAGGCTCCTTCCTCGAATACGGCGCGCTGGCGGTTGCCGCGCAGAGCCGCCGCCGCTCGATGGAAGACCTGATCATGAACACGCCGGCCGACGGCATGGTGACCGGCATCGGCAGCATCAACGGTGCGGTCTTCGGCGCTGAGCGCTCGCGCTGCGTGGTGATGTCCTACGACGCGATGGTGCTGGCCGGCACGCAGGGCTTCCGCAATCACGCGAAGACCGACCGGATGCTCGAGCTGGCGCTGCGCCAGAACCTGCCGGTCGTGCTGTTCGCCGAGGGCGGCGGCGGCCGGCCGGGCGACGTCGACATGCCGGTCGTGGCGGGTCTGGACCTGAGCACCTTCGCGAGCTTCGCGCAGCTCAGCGGCCGCGTGCCGGTGGTCGGCATCGTCGCCGGCCGCTGCTTCGCCGGCAATGCCGCGCTGGTCGGCTGCAGCGACGTGATCATCGCGACGCGCGACAGCAACCTCGGCATGGGCGGCCCGGCGATGATCGAGGGCGGCGGGCTCGGCGTCTATCGTCCCGAAGACATCGGCCCGGCCCGCGTCCAGCATGCCAATGGCGTGATCGACCTGCTGGTCGACGACGAGGCGCAGGCGGTCGCGAGCGCGCGCCACTACCTGTCGATGTTCCAGGGGCCTGTCGCCGACTGGCAGGCGCCCGATCCGCTGCTGCTGCGCGGCGTCGTGCCCGAGAACCGCCTGCGCGCCTACGACACGCGCGCGGCGCTCGAGGGCATCGCCGACACCGGCTCGCTGCTGGAGCTGCGCCGCGGCTTCGGGCTCGGCATCCATACGGCGCTGGCGCGCGTCGAAGGCCGTCCGCTGGGGATCATCGCGAACAACCCGAAGCACCTGGGCGGCGCGATCGACGCCGATGCGGCCGACAAGGCCGCGCGCTTCATGCAGCTGTGCGACGCGCACGGTCTGCCGATCGTCTCGCTGATCGACACGCCCGGCTTCATGGTCGGACCCGAGATCGAGGAGCGTGCGCAGGTGCGGCACGTGAGCCGCATGTTCGTCGTCGCCGCCAAGCTGCGCGTGCCGTTCCTCTCGATCGTGCTGCGCAAGGGCTACGGGCTGGGCGCGATGGCGATGGCCGCCGGCGGCTTCCATGCGCCGGCCTTCACCGTGTCCTGGCCGACCGGCGAGTTCGGCGGCATGGGCCTGGAAGGCGCGGTGCAGCTGGGTTTTCGCAAGGAGCTCGAGGCCGCCGCCGAGGGGCCCGACCGCGACGCGCTGTATCGCAGGCTCGTCGACCAGCAGTACGAGAAGGGCCAGGCGATGAACATGGCGGCCATGCTCGAGATCGACGCCGTCATCGATCCCGCCCAGACGCGGCACTGGCTGCTCAGGGGGCTCGAGGCGGCGCCGATGCCGGGGCCCGGCGGCTCCGGACGCTTCGTCGACACCTGGTAGCGCCGGCGGCGGCCGTGACGTTCGCGCCGGTCGCGATGCCGGTGCGGCGGCTTGCGCGGCGTCCGACGCCGCGGCCGGCGTAGCGGCCGCCGCGGCGCTCCCCTCTACGCCGCCGGGTTCTCGCTACGCCGCCGGATCGACCCGTGCGACCTGCTGCCCTTCGTCGACGCTGTCACCTTCGCGCACCGACAGATTGCCGACGATGCCGGCAACCGGCGATTCGATCGGGATCTCCATCTTCATCGACTCGAGGATCATGATCGATTCGCCGACCGCGACCGGTTCGCCTTCCTGCTTCTCGATCTTCCAGACCTTGCCGGTCACGATCGCCTCGATCTTCGTGCTTGCCATGCGGGTGTACTCCGATTCTTGAAAAGGGGCCGCGCGCCGGGGGCGCGGGCGGTACTTGGGGAGCGCAGCAGTGCCTGGAAAGGCGCGCGCCCGGGCTCAGAACGAGGTCGGCCACATCGCCAGCCGGTGCTCGCCGATGCCGGCGCGGCGCCGGCCGCGCGCGATCTCGAGCGCCCGGACCAGCGTATCGCGGGTCTGCTCGGGCGCGATGACGTCGTCGAGATAGCCGAGACCGGCGGCGCGCCACGGCGCGGCGGCCTCGTGCAGCTCCTCGTACAGGCGCATCTTCTGCTCGCGGTCTTCGCTGTCGCCGGCGGCGCCCGGGCGGATCACGTTGACGGCGATCTCGGGCGACATGAAGCTGATGTCGGCGCCGGGCCAGGCGAACACGAAGTCGGCGCCCATGCCGGGGCCGGCCATGTTCGAGTAGGCCATGCCATAGGACTTGCGGATCACGACCGCGACGATCGGCACCGTGGCGAGCGACAGCGCCTCGACGAAGTTGATGATCTTGCCCGGCATCCGTTTCTGCTCGGCCGACTTGCCGACGAAGAAGCCCGGCGTGTCGTGCAGGAACACCAACGGAACGTTGAACGAGTCGCACAGCGCGATGAAGCTCGTGCACTTGTCGCAGCCGTCGGGGCCCATCGCGCCGGCCGAGAACAGCGGGTTGCTGGCCACGATGCCGACGCTGTGGCCGTCGAGCCTGGCCAGGCAGGTGATCACGCTGCGGTCGAAATCCGGCTTCAGCTCGAAGATGTGCTGGTCGTCGACGAGCCTGCGCACCAGCGTGCGCATGTCGTAGGCGCGGCGCGACGATTCCGGCACCAGCCGCGCCAGGCCGGCCTGCCGGGCCTGCGCTTCGTCGGCCGATTCGCTCGGCGCGGCTTCCGGCGGCGTTTCCTGCGCGTGCGAGGGCAGGAAGGCCAGGAACTCGCGGATCGCGCGCAGGCATTCCTCTTCGTCTTCGACGGCGCGGTCGACCAGGCCGGTGACGCGGGCGTGCAGCTGCCAGCCGCCGAGCTCTTCGCTGTCGACCTTTTCGCCGGTCGCGACCTCGAGCACGCGCGGTCCCGAGACCGCCATGCACGAGCCCTTGACCTGCACGACGAAGTCGGCGAACGCGGCATGCCAGGTCGGACTGCCGAAGCACTCGCCGTAGATCGCGGCCGCCATCGGCACCTTGCGCATCCGGCGCGCGAGGCTGGTGCCGACGGTCATCGAGCTCAGGCCGTCGGAACCCTGGATGTCGGGCAGGCGCGCGCCGCCCGCCTCGCCGAGGTTGACGATCGGGTAGCCCTTGTCGAGCGCGAGCGCGACGAGCTGGCGCGACTTGCGCCCGCCGATCCGCCCGCCGGTGCCGGCGAGCACCGAGACGTCGTCGGCCTTGACCATGACCGGCCGGCCGTGGATGCGGCCGATGCCGCAGACCTTGCCGTCTGCCGGGGTGCGGCCTTCCATGCCGGGCACGTCGGAGTGGTTCAGCGCGCCGATCTCGAAGAAGCTGTCGGCATCGAGCAGGTGCGCGATCCGCTCGCGCGCGTTCAGCGCACCGCGTTCGCGGATCCGGGCCAGGCGCTCGGGCCCGCCCATCTGCAGCGCCTGCGCCTTGCGCAGCGCGAGCGCCTCGGTCGGGTCGTTCGTCGTCATGCCCGGTTCTCCAGTTGCGCCTGCAGTTCGTGCTTCTTGACCTTGCCCGTGGCCGTCAGCGGCAGCTGCGCGACGATGCGCACCTCGGGCACCTTGTAGCTGGCCATCTGCTCGCGGCACCAGGCCTGCAGCGCGGCCGCGTCGATCCCGCCCTGATGGCCGGGGTTCAGCGTGACGAAGGCCACCGGCACCTGGCCCTTGTCGGCGTCTTCGCGGCCGATCACGCCGCAGCCCTGGATCGCCGGATGGCGCGCCAGCAGCACCTCGATCTCGGTCGGGAACACGCTCATGCCCTTGACCTTCAGCATCTCCTTGCGCCGCCCGAGGAAGTGCAGGTAGCCGTCTTCGTCCCAGGCGCCGATGTCGCCGGTGTGGAACCAGCCGTCGCGGATGCATTCGGCGCTCGCCTCGGGCTTGTTCCAGTAACCCTTGAACAGCGACGGCGTGTCGACGACGATCTCGCCTTCGGCGCCGATCGGCAGCAGCGCGCCGGTCTCGAAGTCGCAGATCCGGATCCGCGTGCCCGGCATCGGGATGCCGACGAAGACCGGCCGCCCCTTCAGGTCCATGTCGTCGTCCTGCATGCCGGTCGTGAAGGTGTCGCTGGTGTGCGTTTCGGTCATTCCCCAGGCGCCTTCGGCCATCACGCTGCCGGTCAGCTCGCGCCAGCGCCGGCGGTACTCGGGCGTGATCTTGCGGATGAACGAGGACACGCGTGTCCATTTCAGCGAACGCAGGTCGTGGCGCGAGACTTCGGGGTGCTCGAGGATCTCGACCGCGTTGTCGACCAGCATCACGGTGCGGCGCACGCGATAGCGCTCGATCGCCTGCATGACCGCCACCGGGTCCCAGCGCGCCAACAGCACCACGGTGCTGCCGCAGAAGATCGGATACAGCAGCCCGACGTTCTCGCCGGCGATCCAGAACAGCGACAGGAAGTTCAGCGAGACGTCGCCGGGGTCGAAGCCGCCGCCGGGGTCCAGCATGCCCGACATCGTGCAGCCGGTGGCGCTGGTGTAGAGCATGTCGCGCTGCGTGTGCACGCAGCCCTTGGGCATGCCGGTCGTGCCACCGGTGTAGTTCAGCGCCGCGACGGCGTCCAGATCGATCGCGACCTGCGGCGCGGCGGCGGTGCAACCGCGCAGCGCCGGCATCAGGTCGATCATGCCTTCGGGATGCGTGCGTGGCGCATCGAGCCCGGGCGGCAGCGCGATCGTCGGCGCCTCGGGCAGCATGTCGCGAAAGCCGGTCACGAAGACCAGGTCGAGCGGCACCTGGCCGCCGACCGACTGCAGCAGCGGCGCCAACTGGTCGAGCACTACGACGACCCGGGCGCCGGCGTCATTCAGCTCGTATTCGAGCTCGTGCGCCTTGAACAGCGGATTGACCGGCACGTGGACCGCGCCGAGCTTCTGGATGCCGTAGAAGACGACGTGGAACTGCGGGCAGTTGCCCAGCAGCACCGCGACGCGATCGCCGCCGCGCACGCCGTGCTGGTGCAGCAGCGCCGCGAAGCGGTCGCTCAGATCGTTCAGCTCGGCATAGCTGATCTCGGTGCCATAGAAGACGATCGCGCGGTGATCGGGGCGCTCGCGGGCCCATGCGCGCAGGTAGTCACCGACGGGCACTTCGCCGTGCGGATAGATCGCCTCGGTCGGTACGCTGGCCGGCCAGTTGCGCCGGTGCAGGGTGTCGAGGCGTGCGAAATAGTCCCGGTCGTCGATCATGCTGTCTGCATCCGTGAGGTTTCCGATGTCGTTTCGAGCAGATGGCAGCTGGCCGTGTGCGGCGTGTCGTCGGCCGGACCGCCTGCGACCCGGATCGCCAGCGGCTCCTCTTCGGCGCAGCGCGAGAACATGTGCGGGCAGCGCGGATGGAAGCGACAGCCCGAAGGCGGATCCAGTGCGCTGCCGATCTCGCCGGTGATCAGCCCTTCGAGCGGCTGGTGGTCGGGGTCGGGCCGCGGCGCCGAGCCCAGCAGGGCCTGCGTGTACGGGTGCGCCGGCGCAGCGAATACGCGGTCGCTGTTGCCGTTCTCGACCATCTTGCCCAGGTACATCACGCCGACCGTGGTGCTGAAGTGCTCGACCAGCGCCAGGTCGTGGGCGATCATCACGTAGGACAGGCCGAACTCGCGCTGGATGTCCGACAGCAGGTTGATGATCTGCGCGCGGATCGACACGTCGAGCGCCGAGGTCGGCTCGTCGAGCACGATCAGGCGCGGGCGCAAGGCCAGCGCGCGCGCCACGGCGATGCGCTGGCGCTGGCCGCCGCTGAACTCGTGCGGATACAGGTCGAGCGCGCCCACGGGCAGGCCGACGATCTCCAGCACCTCGACCAGCCGGCGCCGCAGCGCCGCGCGGTCGCGCGCAGCGCGCCAGCCCTCGTGCGCGAGGATCGGCTCGGCCAGCAGCGTGGACACCCGCAGCCGCGGGTTCAGCGACGACGACGGGTCCTGGAACACGGCCTGGACATGGCGCCGGTAGTCGCGCACGCCCTTGCGATCGAGCTGCAGGATGTCGCTGCCGTCGAAACGGATGCTGCCGCCGGTGGGCCGCTCGAGCAGCAGCAGCAGCTTGGCGATCGTCGTCTTGCCGCAGCCCGATTCGCCGACCAGCGCGTAGGTCTCTCCGGGTCCGACCGAGAAGCTGACGCCGTCGACGGCCTTCACCGAAGCCGACCGGCCCCGCGCGCCGCGGCCGCGCACCGGAAAGTGCTTCTGCAGATCGTTCACTTCGAGCAGCATCGCGCTTCCTCTTTCGCAAGCGGGCCGGCGCCGCTCATGGCGCCGGCGTCAGCCAGCAGCTGACCTTGTGGCCGGGCTCGATCTCGACCTCGGGCGGATAGGCCTCGTCGCACTTGGGCATCCGGTGCGGGCAGCGCGGTGCGAAGCGGCAGCCGGCGGGCGGATCGATCAGGCTCGGCAGCGCCTGCGTGTACGGATGCGCGGGACGCTGGTACATCGTGCGCACGTCGGCGGTCTCGACGATGCGGCCCGCGTACATGACCGCGACCCGGTGGCAGATGCTCGCCGCGACGCCCAGGTCGTGCGTGATCAGGATGATGCCGACGCCGGTCTCTTCCTGGATCTTGCGGAACAGCGACATCATCTGGACCTGGATCGTCACGTCGAGCGCGCTGGTCGGCTCGTCGGCGACGAGCAGCCGCGGGGCGCAGGCGATCGCCATCGCGGTCACCACGCGCTGGCGCATGCCGCCGCTGAACTGATGCGGATAGTCGTCGAGGCGCTGTTCCGGCGACGGGATCCGCACGCGCTGCAGCACGTCGATCACCGCCTCGCGCTCGGCCGCGCGGTTCCTGGCCAGGCCGTGGTAGCGCAGCGGCGCGCCGACCTGGTCGCCGACCGTGAACACCGGGTTCAGCGAGGTCAGCGGGTCCTGCGAGATCATCGAGATCTTGCGGCCCCGGTAGTCGCGGCTCATCTGCTGCTCGGGCACCTCGAGCAGGTTGCGCCCGTCGAGCATCACGCGCCCGTGCAGCGAGACGCCGCCCTGGCGCGGCAGCAGCCGCATGATCGACAGGATCGTCATCGACTTGCCGGACCCCGACTCGCCGACGATGCCCAGCGTCTCGCGCTCGTTCACGTGCAGGTCGACGCCGTCGACGGCCCGCACGACGCCGCGGCGCAGGTGCAGCCAGGTCTTCAGGCCCTGGACCTCGAGCATCGGGTTCGCCATCACAACTGCCTTCGCTTCGGATCGAAGCGGTCGCGCAGCCAGTCGCCGAGCAGGTTCGAGGCCAGGCAGGTCAGCATGATCGCGATGCCGGGCAGCGTGATGACCCACCAGGCGTTGCTGATGTAGTTGCGCGCATCGGCGAGCATCAGCCCCCAGGAGACGTCGGGCTGCTGGATGCCCAGTCCCAGGAAGCTCAGCGATGCCTCGAAGATGATCACCTGGCCGACCTGCAGCGTGGCGAGCACGAGCAGCGTGTTCAGGATGTTCGGCAGCAGGTGCCGGCGGAAGATCGTGCACGTGCCGCAGCCGGCCACCTTGGCCAGCGCCACGTAGTCGCGCTCCTTCAGCGACAGCACTTCGCCGCGAACGATGCGCGCATACCAGGTCCAGTAGGTTACGACGATGACGATGACCACCGTCTCGAAGCCGGGACCGAGCACGGCGGCCAGCACCAGCGCCAGCGCCAGCGCCGGGATCGACATCTGGATGTCGACGAGCCGCATCAGCACGGTGTCGACGCGGCCGCCGACGTAGCCGGCGATCATGCCGACGACGGTGCCGATGCCGCCCGAGATCACGATCGCGTAGAGTGCCACGACCAGCGAGATGCGCGTGCCGGCCATGATCCGGGTGAGCACGTCGCGCCCCAGGTTGTCGGTGCCGAGCGCGTAGGCCCAGCTGCCCCCGGCCTGCCAGGCCGGCGGCGCAAAGGCCAGGCCCAGGTCGAGCGCGTTCGGATCGTGGGGGAACAGCAGCTCGCCGCCGATCGCACAGACCAGCAGCACGGCGAAGACCGACAGCGAGAACCAGGGCAGTTCGGCGGCGCGGCTGCGAACCCGCGCCGGCGTGGACGCCGGGGAGAGGGCTCCCGCGAGCGCCGTGTCCGGCGTCGTCGATTCAGCCATGGCGGATCCTCGGGTCGATCAGGCCGTAGCTGAGATCGACCAGCAGGTTCGACGCGACGAACAGCACCGAGGTCAGCATGACGCCGGCCTGCACCACCGGGAAGTCGCGCGAGAAGACGGCCTCGACGACGGTGCGCCCGACGCCCGGCCACGCGAAGATCACTTCGACGACGAAGGCGCCGCCGAGCATGGCCGCGAAATAGACGCCGAGGATCGTGATCAGCGGGATCGCGGCATTGCGCAGCGCGTATTTCCAGATCAGCACGCGTTCGGGAACGCCCATCGCGCGGCCCATGCGCACGTAGTCGCTTTCGAGCACGTCGAGCATCGCCGAGCGCACGATCCGCGTCTGCGCGGCGACCGGGTACCAGCCGAGCGCGATCGCCGGCAGGACCAGGCTGCTCCAGGACTCCCGTCCGAAGGCCGGAAGCCACTGCAGCTGGACCGCGAAGAACAGGATCAGCAGCAGGCCGACCCAGAAGTTCGGCATCGCCTGCCCGAGCATCGCGAAGACCTTGCCGAAGCGGTCGAACCAGCTGCCGCGGTGCAGCGCCGAGAACACGCCGAACGGAATGGCGATCGCCACGCTGAACAGCAGGGCCGCGATCGACAGCTCGATCGTCGCAGGCAGCCGCTCGAGGATCAGGTCGATCGCGGGCACCTGCCAGCGATACGAGTCGCCGAAGTCTCCGGTCAGCGCGCGGCCCAGGAAGTACAGGTACTGGACGAGAACAGGCTTGTCCAGGCCCAGGTGCTGGCGCGTGGCCTCGATCGCATCGGGCGGTGCATCCGACGGCAGCAGCAGCGAGACCGGATCGCCCGACAACCGGGAGATCACGAAGATGATGACGCTCGCCCCGAGGATGCTGATCAGACTGTGCAACAGTCGTCTGGAGATGTTCACGGGCGGCCTACTGCTGCTTCCAGCCCACTTCCTGGAAGACGCGCCAGTAGTCGCGCACCGGCCACGGCGTGTAGTCGAGCTTGTCGCGCCAGGCGAAGGTGACCAGCGGACGGTAGGTCGGAATGCCGCCGATCGCGCGTTCCTGCTTCAGGCGGGCGAGCTTCTTCAGGATCTCGGCGCGCGCCGCGGGATCCATCGTGCGGCGCTGCTCCATGACCAGCGCGTCGGCCTCGGGGTCGTTCGTGTACGAGTAGGTGCCCAGGCCGGTGCCGGGCTGGAACGAATGCAGATGGCCGACCCATGGCGTGCCCGGGTCGCCCGGCAGGCCCTGCGACCACATCCAGCTCAGCACGCCGTCCATCTCGGGCGGGCCGCTGCGGCCGCGCTTGCCGAGGCTGATCCAGGCACCGTACTCCAGGTTGCGGACCTGGCAGCGGATGCCGACCGACGACAGGTAGGCGAACATCGCCTCGCCGACCTCCTTGACGTTCGGCTCGCGCGGCGTCGTCAGGTTGTAGCAGGGGATGTCGAAGCCGTTCGGATACCCGGCTTCCTTCAGCAGCTCGCGCGCGCGCTTCTGGTCGTAGGCATAGGGCTTGAGCTCGGGGTCGTAGCCGGCCGAGCCCTTGCCGACCTGCGCATAGCGCTCGCCCTCGCCGAACAGCACGCGCTTGATGATCGCGTCGACGTCGATCGCGTGCGCGGCCGCCTGGCGGACACGCACGTCGTTGAACGGCGACTTCGGCATGTGCGTGTTGAAGTTGATGAACAGGTTGTTGCCGCTGACGACGGTCTGCGTCTTCACGCCCGGCATCTTCTTGAATTCCTCGACCATCGCCGGCGGTACGTTGTCGATCCAGTCGACCCTGCCGGTCTTGAACGCGCTGACGCGCGTCAGGTCCTCGGGAATGATCTTGATGACCAGCTCCTTGACGCCCGGCCGCTTGGTCGGGTGCCAGTAGTCTTCGAAGGCCTCGAGGCGCAGCTCCTCCTTGACCGAGCGCGACACGAACTTCCATGGTCCGGTGCCGACCGGCTTGCGCGCGAACTCCTCCTCGCCGACCTGCTCGATGTACTTCTTCGGCATGACCCAGATCTGCAGCCCGCCGGCCACGAACGATGCGTCGGGCTCCTTGAAGTGGATCTTCAGGTGATGCGGGTCGATGATCTCGATGCGCTCGACCGAGGCCACGTTGTGCGAGAAGAAGCTCTTCTTCGGGTCGCGCTGGCGCTGCCACGAGAACTCGATGTCCTCGGCAGTCATCGGGTCGCCGTTATGGAACTTGACGCCTTGGCGCAGCCGGACATCGATGACCGGCTTGCCGTCGGCGCTCTGCTCCAGTGTCCACGACTCGGCGAGCCAGTTCTCCTGTTCGAGCTGGGCGTTGGGGCGCACCAGCATCTCGAACAGCTGGCCCACGAAGTAGTGATCGACGCCTGCCGAGATCTTGATCGGATCGATGGCCGTCGATTCCGAGGCGAACGCAACGGTCAGCGTGCCGGTCGGGGCGGGTGCCGCTTGCGCGAATGCGGCGAGCGGTAGGGCTCCGAGCAGGGCCGCTCCGATCGAGCGCCGCGAAAGAATCCGGGGCATTGCGCTCCTCCATGTCGAGTTTCTCGAAACGATTGTTCTTGATAAATTGTTAACAGTCAACAACAATTGTTTGTTGCATCCTCAGACTGCGCTGATGCCTCGCTCGACTGGAGTTCGACATGGACGGTATGCCAAGACATGACCCCGGCGTTCGGCCCACCGAATCGCTCTCCACCACCCGCCGATTCGATTCGGGCGCGATACCGGTCGGGATCTACCCGACGCAGGCGGCCTTGCCTCGCGTTACCGCATCGATTGCCGAACAGATCGCCGACCATCTGGGGCGTGCCATCATGGAACGGCGGTACCGGGCCGGCGAGCAGCTCAAGGAACAGGCGATCGCCGAGCAGTTCGCGGTCAGCCGAGGTCCGGTGCGCGACGCACTGAAGCTGCTCGAACGCCAGGGTTTCGCCGAGATCGCACCGCGGCGTGGGGCCTTCGTCGTGGAACTCGTACTCGATGACTTCATCGACATCTTCAATATCCGCGCCATGCTGTTGTCGCTGGCCGTACGTTATCTCGCCTCCAATCCGGACAAGAGTTCGCTGGCCACGCTGACGTCGCGGCTCGAGCGGCTGCGCGTCCTGCGCGATGTTCAGCCGGCGAGCGTGGTCGATTTCGTCATGGCGTTGGGAGGGATTGGCGTTGCGCTGGTCAGGAGTTCCGGCAACAGGCAGCTTGCGCAGGTCTTCGGCAATCTGTCGCACAACACGCTCTGGAGTTCGCTGTGGCGCAGCGAAAGTCCGTACGACTACGACACCCCGGAGCGCCGGGAGCAGGCGGTGCGTGACTACGAGCAGGTGGTGGATGCGATCGCTGCGAGCGATCCGGATCGCGGCGAGCGTTTGATGCGGAAGATCATGCGCGAAGCTGGAAATGCGGTCATAGCGCGCATGCAGGCAGCAGAGGGCAGGACCGTTCCGCCGTATCGGCTCGGCGCGATCTGAACGCTGTTCCTGGCCCGAACCCGTGGCAGGAGGCGAAAGCTGCTCGAGCAGCGCTTCGTGGCGAAGCCGGAGGGGCGCCGGGCGAAGCCGGGCACGTGGCTTGCCGCGTCCCCACGATGCCCCCCGCGACAACTCTGAAACTGCTGACCGTGAATACCCACAAGGGATTCACAGCTCTGAATCGCCGTTTCGTGCTGCACGAGTTGCGCGAGGCGGTCCGGGCGGTATCTGCCGACGTCGTGTTCCTGCAGGAGGTGCTCGGTGCCCACGCGCGGCACGCGTTGCGCCATCCGAACTGGCCGGCGGTGCCGCACTACGAATTCCTGGCCGACACGATCTGGAGTGAATTCGCCTACGGACGCAACGCCGTCTATCCGCACGGCGACCACGGCAACGCAGTGTTGTCGAAGTTCCCGATCCTGCGCTACAGCAACGTCGACGTCAGCACCGGCGCGCGCCACGAACGCCGTGGCCTGCTGCATTGCGTGTTGACGGTGCCGACGACCGGTCAGAAGGTGCATGCGATCTGCGTGCACCTGGGGCTGCGCGAGAGCCAGCGCCGTCGACAGCTCGCGCGGCTCTGCGAGCTGATCGACGCCGAGGTGCCGGTCGACGAGGCCTTGATGGTTGCCGGCGACTTCAACGACTGGCGCGTGCGGGCCAACGCCATGCTGCTTCGCTGCGCCGGGCTGAGCGAGGTGTACGTCGAGGCCTATGGTGCTGCCGCGCGCACCTTTCCAGCGCGCTGGCCGATGCTGCGGCTCGACCGGATCTACGTGCGCGGCGTTCGAGTGCACCGGCCGCTGCCCTTGCGCAGGCGGCCCTGGTCGCAGTTGTCCGATCATTCGCCGCTCGCCGCGGAGGTCGGTCTATGAGAGACGACTGGCTGCCGGGCAATCGCCTGCGCCTGCTCGAGAACGGCGAGGCCTTCTTTCCGCGGGTGTTCGAGGCGATCCGTGCCGCGCGTGAAGAGGTGCTGATCGAGACCTTCATCCTGTTCGACGACAAGGTCGGGCGGCAATTGCGCGACGTGCTGATCGATGCGGCCTCGCGCGGCGTGCAGGTCCGGCTGACCGTCGACGGTTATGGTTCGCCGGGCCTGGCCGGCGAATTCGCCGACGGCCTGCTCGCAGCCGGGGTCGTGATGCAGGTGTTCGACCCGAAGCCGATGCTGTTCGGGATGCGGCGCAACCTGCTGCGTCGCCTGCATCGCAAGCTCGTCGTGATCGACGGGCGCCTGGCATTCATCGGTGGCATCAACTATTCGGCCGATCATCTCGCGGACTTCGGCCCCGGTGCCAAGCAGGACTACTCGGTCGAGGTCGAAGGGCCGATCGTTGCGATGATGCATGCGTTTGCCAGCGGCCAGTCGGGAGCCCCGCGCGGCCGCTGGCTGCCGCTTCGCGCTCGCTTCGGCCGCCGGCGCGGCCAGGTCGCGGCCGCGCCCGAACCCGAGCAGGCGCTCGGTCCGTCGCAGGCGATGTTCGTGCTGCGCGACAACGACAGCCACCCCAACGACATCGAACGAGAGTACCGCCTTGCGATCCGGGCGGCGCGCAAGAACATCGTCATTGCGAACGCCTATTTCTTTCCCGGCTATGGCCTGCTGCGCGAGATGCGCCGGGCGGCGCGGCGCGGCGTGACCGTCTCGCTGATCCTGCAGGGCGAGCCGGACATGCCGATCGCCAAGCTGGCCGCACGCACGCTGTACCAGTACCTGATGGGCGCGGGCGTGAACATCTACGAGTACTGCGAGCGGCCGCTGCACGGCAAGGTCGCCGTCGTCGACGACGAATGGGCGACGATCGGCTCGAGCAACCTCGATCCCTTGAGCCTCACCCTGAACCTCGAAGCCAACCTGGTCATCCGGTGCAGGCAGTTCAACCGCGAACTGCGGGCGAGGATCCATCGGCTGCGCGACAGGCATTGCACCGAGGTCAGCGAAGACCTGTTCCAGTACCCGCGGCTGCTGCGCTTCCTGGTACGGGCGCTGTTGCTGCCCACGCTGAGGCGGCTGCCGTCCTGGGTGAGCTGGCTGCCCGAGCACCGGCCGAGGATCGATCGCTGGACGGCACCGCAGCCGGGCAGCGAGTCGGGGGCCGACGAAACGGCGATCCACAGGCAGGAGCCGGCCTGATGCGCGAGTCCGGCGCCGATCCCGCCGCCCACGCCGCCGGGGATCGGAAGGCCGCCGCCGCGGCCGGCGACGCGCGGGCCGCGGATACCGGCGCCGGGCCGCGGCGCAGCGGGAGCGCGCTGCGCCGGCACTGGCCGAAGCTTCGCCGGCTGCTGGTCCTGGCTTTCTTCGGCATCGTTGCGGCGCTGCTCTATCGCTACGCGCGCACGGTGGACTGGTCGTCGGTGGTCGAGACGCTGAGGGGCTACCGGCTGCAGACACTGGCGCCGGCCGTCGCGCTGGCGGCCCTCAGCTACCTGCTGTACGCCAGCTACGACCTGCTCGCGCGCCGGTATACCGGACACGAGCTTTCTCGCTCGCGCACGCTCGCGGTCGCGCTGATCAGCTACGCGTTCAACCTCAACCTCGGGGCGCTGGTCGGAGGCGCGGCTTTTCGGCTCAGGCTGTATTCGAAGGTCGGGCTCGCGCAGGCCGTCGTTCTGCGTGTCATCGCGTTCAGCGTGACGACCAACTGGCTGGGCTACATGTGCGTGGCCGCATTCGCGTTCACGCTCGCGCGCCTGCCGCTGCCCGACGACTGGCGGCTCGCCGGCAGCAGCCTGTCGCTGATCGGCGTCCTCGCCGGACTGCTCGCGCTCGGCTGGCTCGCGATGTGCCTGTGGTCGAAGCGTCGCGAAGCCACGTTCTTCGGCCATCGGATCGAACTGCCGTCGGCCCGGCTGGCGCTGATGCAACTGGCGGTAGCGAGCCTGAACTGGTTGATGATCGCGGCAGTGATGTACCTGCTGCTCCGCGGTCAGGTCGCGTATCCGACAGTCCTCGCGATCGCCCTGCTCGGCGCGGTGGCCGGCGCGCTGACACATATCCCCGCCGGCCTGGGCGTGCTCGAGGCCGTGTTCCTGGGCGTGCTCGGCACGGAACTCGGGCATGGGCCTCTGCTGGCGGCGCTGCTGGCCTATCGTGCAATCTACTACGTCGGCCCGCTGGTGCTGGCGGTTGCCGGTTGGCTGGCGCTCGAGACCACGATCGGGCGGCTTGCTCGACAACGGGTCATAAAGGACAGCTCGTAAAAGACGACTGCGCCGAGCTGTCCTTTAGGAAACCCCTTTGGGGCCCGAAGGTTCCGCGTTCAGCGTCCGACGCTTGTCCGCGTCGTCACGGCTGGTGTCCTTTATCGCTTGCCAGTCGGTACTTGCGCCAGCGGCGCTCGCCCGTGGAGACGATCGCTCCCTCCCTCAGAAGCGCATCGAGCGCGCGGGCGAGCGCCTTCTCGTGGATCTCGGGGCCGATGCGGCGGTGGATGTCAGCCCGACCAGAGTTCGGGAAGCGTCCGAGATCCTCAAGGATGAGCGCCCGCAGCCGATGGGGCTGCACACGCTTCAGTGTGGTGAGCGCGTCAAGCCCCGCCTCGCGGAGGAGGGGGGGCGGTACGAAGTAGCGCGTGGCGCTCGTGCGGCCGGTCTGCTCGATGAGCCCCCAGTCGAGGAGCCGCCCCAGCCAGGGACGCAGCGCCTTCGCGTCCGCAAGTTCCAGCTCCTCTGCGAGCTCGGCGGCCGAGAGGCTCTCGGTCTGCGCGACGAGCGCGAACGTGATGCGCTCGCGTTGCGTGAGCTGGTACCGCTTGTCGGCCTCGACGAGCAGCTTGATGACGCCGGGCTGCACTACGCGGCGAGGGACCGTAATGTGAACCGAGTCGGTCCCCTCGGTGATGGTCGGCACCTTGCGCCCGCTCGCGAGCAGGCGCTCGAAGAGCAGGTCGATGCCGGTGCCCCTCTCGCTCCATCAGCTTGAGGTCGTGAAAGATGTGTGCAAGCCCGTCGTTCCGGCGGCGGCTCTCGTGGAGGATATTCTGTGGCGTGACGCCGATGGGGAGCCGGCCCGGGTTGACGACCTCGAGGCGGTCCGGGTGCAGGTTCAGGTAGATGTCGCCCCGCTGTGTGTAGGGCCGGTGAACGAGCGCGTTGACGAGCAGCTCGCGGATGACGAGCTCGTCGTAGGCCGGCAGCTTCGTGCGCAGCATGCCGTCGGGCAGCTCGTAGCTTTCGCGGAAGTCGGACACCTCGGACCAGACGGCGTCGACCAGCTCGATGGGCGACTGCGTGCGGTCGTCCCAGCTCCACTTCGCGACCTTCACCCCGCGTTCATCGTACTTGATGGCCTGCACGATCGGAGCGCTCCCGAGGTTCGCGCGATCGTGCCGGCCGCCGACGAGTAGTATGCCGAGGTTTGTCAGCACGTCGCCCTTCGCGAGCCCGTAGTGCGCGAGCAGCTCGTCGTCGGCCTTCTCCTTCACCGACGGCTTCACGCGGTCCGATGCGCGGAGCCCCGCGCAGATGCCCTCGACCTTCGCGGCGTCGGCGCTCGCCTTCGGGACGCGCTGCGAGGTCATCTCCTCCCATGGCATGGCTGGGCGCTCGTTCGCGAGGCGCATCACGTCGTCGCCAACAATCGGTCGGCAAGTGTCGCCCACGCGGAGGAAGTAGCGGCCGTCGATCGTCGAGGCGATGCCCGTCGCGCGCGGGATGGTGAGCGCGATGTACTCGCCGCCGTTTTCGGAAGGTCGGCATCAGCAGGGGAGTCGCGAGCTGCGGCCCAGCGCTTCTCGCTTTGCCCTCGAGTGTCAAGAGGGATCGGAAGCTCCGGCATCAAAATGGCGCGCCAACGGCCCTTCGAACTCCGGATTGACATCGAACGCAATGTCCCCATCGGGCACCGGCGCGCCGGTTGCACGCAGCCCTGCGAAATCGAAGCGCTCGCGATCCATCAGGTGCGATGGCGTAACCCGGCCCAGCGACGCGAAGATGTTGTCGACCCGGCCCGGGAAGCGCTTCTCCCATTCGCGCATCAACTGCTTGATCTCCTTGCGCTTCAGGTTCTCCTGCGAGCCGCACAGGTTGCACGGGATGATCGGGAACCCGCGCCACTGCGCGTAGGCTTCGAGATCCTGTTCCTGCACGTAGGCCAGCGGGCGGATCACGATGTGGCGGCCGTCGTCGGAGACCAGCTTCGGCGGCATCGCCTTGAGCTTGCCGCCGAAGAACATATTCAGGAAGAAGGTCTCGAGGATGTCGTCGCGGTGGTGGCCGAGCGCGATCTTCGTCGCGCCGAGCTCGTCGGCCACCCGGTACAGGATGCCGCGGCGCAGCCGCGAGCACAGCGAGCACATCGTGCGGCCTTCGGGGATCACGCGCGTGACGATCGAGTAGGTGTCCTGGTTCTCGATGTGGAAGGGCACGCCGAGGCTGCGCAGGTAGTCGGGCAGCACGTGCTCGGGAAACCCCGGCTGCTTCTGGTCGAGGTTCACCGCCACGATGTCGAACGAGATCGGCGCGCGGCTGCGCAGCGTGAGCAGCAGGTCGAGCAGCCCGTAGCTGTCCTTGCCGCCCGACAGGCAGACCATCACGCGGTCGCCGTCGGCGATCATGCCGAAGTCGACGATCGCCTGGCCGGTCAGTCGCAGCAGGCGCTTGTGCAGCTTGTTGCGCTCGTAGTCGAGCTTGCCGGCCTGGCGCGCCGTGGGCGCGGCCGGCATCAGGATCGTGTTCACGGGTGCCTCCACTTCACGGGTGCCGCCACAGCTCGACGCGAACGGCCTTGGCGCGCGGCAGAGGCTGCGGTTTCGTCACCGCGACCTTCAACGCGCGCAGGCCTTCGAGCTTTGCGAGTTCGTCGGCCAGTTCGCCGCACAGCGTCTCGACGAGACGGAAGCGGCGCACGCCGACGACGCGCTCGATCGTCTCGACGACCTTCTCGTAGTTGACCGTCTCGCTGAGCAAGTCGCGCCGCGGCCGGTTTTCGGTTTCGGACACGTACATCTCGACCTCGACGACGATCGGCCGCGCGCGCGCCTGCTCGTGTTCGTAGACGCCGAGGAAGCAATCGATCTCGATGTCCTGGATCTGCAGGCGGTAACAGTCTTTCAGCGTTTCTCGCATCCACTTGCCCTCAGTGGCTGACCAGGCTGGCGCCGCCGTCGACGGCGAGCACGTGTCCGGTGATGTATCGGTTGCCATCCAGCAGGAACTCGACTGCGCGGGCGATGTCTTCGCCGTTGCCGAGCCGGCCCAGCGGAATCGCGCCCTCGATCGCCGCGCGTTCCTGCTCGCTGAAGACGCCGTCCTCGGGCCAGTCGAGCGAGCCCGGCGACACGGCATTCACACGCACGGTCGGCGCCAGTTCGAGCGCCAGCGCGCGCGTCAGCGCGACCATGCCGGCCTTGGCTGCCGAATAGACGGAGAACTGCGGCAGCGGGCGCTCGGTGTGGACGTCGCAGATGTTGACGATGGCTCCGCCGCTGGCGCGCAGCCACGGCGCGGCCGCCTGGGCGACGAACAGCGCTGCCTTCAGGTTGCCGTCGACGAGTTCCTGCCAGTCGCTTTCGCCGATCTCGCCGAGCGGTGTGCGGTGAAAGCTCGACGCGTTGTTGACCAGTGCGTCGATCCGCCCGCGCCATGCGGCGGCGGTCGCCACCAGGCTGTTGCAGCCGGCTGCGCTGGCGAGATCGGCCGCCACGGCGATCGCCGC
>CALLYQ010000423.1 GCA_937858875.1 uncultured Lautropia sp.
ACCAGTTGCTCAGGGCGTTGCTGGCCCGTGGCGACGCCTGGGAAATGGTCAGCTTCGCCGAGCGGCAGCAGGCGCCGCGGCTGTTCACGCTCGACTGGAGCCACGCTTGAGGGCGTGGCCGTTCGCGGCCCGGCCGTTCGTGGCCCGGCCGTTCGTGGCCCGGCCGTTCATGCGCTCCGAGTCACCGGGGGCGGGCACCCGCCGATGATGGCGGTGCTGCGCCTGGTGGCATTGCTCGGTCTGGGCACGGTTGCCGGCTGCGCGCTCGCCTGGTTGTTCACGCGCGAGCGCAAGTGGCTGATGCGGGCGCGGCGCGCGCTGCAGATCACGATCATCGTGGCCTTCGTGTTCTTCGCGGTCGTGATCTTCGAGCGGCTGCAGGCCGGAGGCTGAAACCCCCGTCGGACTCAGCGGCGGGTCTTTGCCTGGCGCGACAGCAGCCCGCCGAGCGCCTGCCGAAGCGGCGAAGGCGCAAGTTCGCCGTGCAGGCGCTCGAGCGCCACCAGCGCCTCGGCCGGCACCGGCGGCCTCGGAATCCGCAGCGGCGGTGCGGCAGCGAGTTCGCGCCGCGGCCGGAACTTCAGCTTGCGCACGCGCGGGTCCTGCTGCGCCAGCGCGGCCAGAAGCCGTGGTTCGATCTGGAGCAGGCGGCTGGCCCAGGCTGCACCAGGGACCACGACGGTCAGCGTGCCGGCCGCATCCAGTGCGGCCACGCTCGTCGGCGCCTGCGGGCAGGCGTGCTGCAGCGCGGCCTGCAGCGCGACCAGGCCGTCGACCTTGCGCGCGAGTTCGCGCAGCGAAGGATCGCGGTCGAGCCAGGACTGCAGTGGCTGGGACGAGGCGGAAACTGCGGGACGGCGCATCGTGCGGCGACGATAGCATGCAGGTCCTGGCAACGGTCCGGCGGCCTGCGGGCGCCGTCGGGCTGCGTGCTAGACTCCTCGGGTTAATTTCCCGGCGGTCCGTCTGTTGTGCCTGTCTGGCGCGACCCGGGGCTGCCCGATACCCGATGATTCAAAAGATCCTCACCCGGATTTTCGGCAGCCGCAATCAGCGCCTGCTGAAAGGCTATCGCAAGTCGGTCGCGGCGATCAATGCGCTGGAACCGTCGATCACCGCGCTGAGCGACGAGCAACTGACCGCAAAGACCGCCGAGTTCCGCCAGCGTATCGCCGACGGCGAAACGGTCGACGCACTGCTGCCGGAGGCCTTCGCGGTCTGCCGCGAAGCGGCGCGGCGCGTGCTCGGCATGCGCCACTTCGACGTGCAACTGATCGGCGGCATGGTGCTGCACAATGGCAAGATCGCCGAGATGCGCACCGGCGAGGGCAAGACGCTGACGGCGACCCTGCCGGTCTACCTGAATGCGCTCGCCGGCAAGGGCGTGCACGTGGTCACCGTCAACGACTACCTGGCCAGTCGCGACGCCGAATGGATGGGCCGCGTCTATCGCTTCCTCGGCATGTCGGTCGGCACGATCCTGTCGCAGCAGGCCACCGCCACGAAAAAGGAAGCCTACGCCGCCGACATCACCTACGGCACGAACAACGAGTTCGGCTTCGACTACCTGCGCGACAACATGGAGTACGCGGTCGGCGACCGGCGCCAGCGTCCTCTGCACTACGCGATCGTCGATGAGGTCGACTCGATCCTGATCGACGAGGCGCGCACGCCGCTGATCATCTCGGGGCAGGCCGAGGACCACACCGAGATGTACGTGAAGGTCAATTCGGTGCCGCGCCTGCTCACCGAAATGGCCTCCGAACCGAAGTCGAACGAGCCCGAGCCCGACGGCGACTACTGGGTCGACCGCAAGTCCAACCAGGTCTACCTGTCGGAGGCCGGCCACGAGAAGGCCGAGCGCATCCTCGGCGAGCACGGCCTGCTGCCGGCCGGCGCCAGCCTCTACGATGCCGCCAACATCGGGCTGATGCACCACCTGATGGCGGCGCTGCGCGCTCATACGCTATTCCACCGCGACCAGCAATACGTGGTGCAGAACGGCGAGGTCGTCATCGTCGACGAGTTCACCGGCCGGCTGATGCCGGGGCGTCGCTGGTCCGACGGACTGCACCAGGCGGTCGAGGCCAAGGAAGGCGTCAAGATCCAGGCCGAGAACCAGACGCTGGCCTCGATCACGTTCCAGAATTATTTCCGGATGTACGACAAGCTGGCCGGCATGACCGGTACGGCCGACACCGAAGCCTACGAGTTCCAGGAGATCTACGGGCTCGAGACCGTCGTGATCCCGACCCACCGGCCGATGGTTCGCGACGATCGACAGGACCAGGTGTTTCGCACCGCCGGCGAGAAGTTCAACGCGATCCTCGTCGACATCAAGGACTGCCATCAGCGAGGCCAGCCGGTGCTGGTCGGCACGACCTCGATCGAGAATTCCGAGCTGCTGTCGGGCATGCTGCAGAAGGAAGGACTCGCGCACGCGGTGCTCAACGCGAAGCAGCACGAGCGCGAGGCCGGCATCGTCGCCGAAGCCGGCCGGCCGCGCTCGATCACGATCGCGACCAACATGGCCGGCCGAGGCACCGACATCGTGCTGGGCGGCAACGTCGACAAGCAGATCGACCTGCTGCAGCTCGACGCCTCCCTGCCCGACGAGACCCGCGAGGCCAAGGCGCAGGTATTGCGCAGCGAATGGCAGGCGCTGCACGACCAGGTTCTGGCGGCCGGCGGCCTGCACATCATCGGTACCGAGCGCCACGAATCGCGCCGCATCGACAACCAGTTGCGCGGCCGTGCCGGACGCCAGGGCGACCCCGGCTCCTCGCGCTTCTACCTGTCGATGGACGACCCGCTGCTGAAGATCTTCGCCGGCGATCGGCTCAAGGCGATCATGGATCGCCTGAAGCTGCCCGAGGGCGAGGCGATCGAGGCCGGCATGGTCACACGCTCGATCGAATCGGCGCAACGCAAGGTCGAAGCGCGCAACTTCGACATCCGCAAGCAGCTGCTCGAATACGACGACGTCGCCAACGACCAGCGCAAGATCGTCTACTCGGACCGCAACGCGCTGCTCGAATCCGACGCGATCAGCGAGCGCATCACCGATCTGCGTCGCGCCGTGTTCACCGACCTGTTCCATCGCTACATCCCCGAGGATTCGGTCGAGGATCAATGGGACGTGCCTGCGCTCGAACAGGCGCTGGCAGGCGAATGGCAACTCGAGGTACCGCTGACCGCGATCCTCGCCGAACATCCGGAGCTGACCGCCGAGGATCTGCTCGAGCGCGTGCTCGGTGCGGCCGACGCGAGCTACGCGGCCAAGGTCGAGCTGGTCGGTGCCGAGCCTTTCGCCGGCTTCGAACGTTCGGTCATGCTGCAGACGATCGACCAGCACTGGCGCGAGCACCTGTCGGCGCTCGACTACCTGCGCCAGGGCATCCACCTGCGGGGCTACGCGCAGAAGAACCCGAAGCAGGAATACAAGCGCGAGTCCTTCGAACTGTTCGGCGCGATGCAGCAGCGCATCCGCGACGACGTCACGCGCATCCTGATGACCGTGCGCGTGCAGACGGCCGAACAGGCCGAGCAGGCCGAGGCGGTCGCCGAGCAGCAGCGCCAGCAGCACTACTCGAACGTCAACTACACGCACGCGGACTTCGACGAGGCCGCGGCGGCAGCCGCCGGCGGCGATGCCGAATCGGTCGCCGTGGCGCTGCAGCAGGCGCCGGCGGCGGTCCAGGACGAGGCGCAGCAGCCGTTCCGCCGCTTCGGCCAGAAGGTCGGCCGCAACGATCCGTGCCCCTGCGGCTCGGGCAAGAAATACAAGCAGTGCCACGGTCGGCTCGCCTGACGGCGAGCCCGTTCGCGGTCTTCGAACGCTGTCCGACTGCCACAGGGTCGATGCGATGCCAGTGAATCTGGAAATCCCGGCGCGTGACGCGCTGTTGCCGGTGCCCGGCGTCGAGATCGGCACCGCGCGTGCCGCGATCCGCAAGCCGGGACGACGCGATGTCCTGCTGATGCGTATCGCCGAAGGCGCGACGGTCGCCGGCGTCTTCACGCAGAACCGCTTTCGCGCCGCGCCGGTGCGCGTCTGCCAGGAGCATCTGCGCGACGGCGGCGGCCAGGTTCGCGCGCTGCTGGTCAACGTCGGCTGCGCGAACGCCGGCACCGCCGCACAGGGGCTGGCCGATGCCAGGCGCAGTTGCGAACTGGTCGCCGCGGCGCTCGGCTGCGAGCCCGCACAGGTACTGCCGTTCTCCACCGGCGTGATACTCGAGCATCTGCCGATGGAGCGCATGGCGCAGGGCATCGCCAGCGCCGCCGACGACCTCGGCCGCAGCGACTGGCTCGATGCGGCCGAGGCGATCATGACGACCGACACGATCCCGAAGGCCGTGTCGCTGCGCGTGCCGGCCGGCGACCGGCAACTGACCGTCACCGGCATCGCCAAGGGCGCCGGCATGATCCGGCCGAACATGGCAACGATGCTCGGCTACATCGCCACCGATGCGGCAGTCGCGCAGCCGCTGCTGTCGCGCTGGCTGCGCGAGATCGCTGACGCAAGCTTCAACCGCGTCACCGTCGATGGCGACACGTCGACCAACGATTCGCTGATCCTGGTCGCCTCGGGCGCCTCCGGCGTGTCGATCCGCGACGATGCCGACCCCGGTGCCGCGGCGCTGAAGGAAGCGCTGCTGGCCGTGGCCCGGCAACTCGCGCAGGCGCTGGTGCGCGACGGCGAAGGGGCCACCAAGTTCATTGCGATCGAGGTCGAGCAGGCGGCGAGCGCCGACGAAGCCGCGGCGGTCGCCTACGCCATCGCGCACTCGCCGCTCGTGAAGACTGCGTTCTTCGCGTCCGACCCGAACCTCGGCCGCATCCTGGCGGCGATCGGCTACAGCGGCATCGCGGATCTCGACGTCGATCGCGTCGACGTCTGGCTCGACGACGTGCACGTCGCGACCGCCGGCGGGCGCCATCCCGACTATCGCGAACAGGACGGCCAGCGCGTGATGAAGCAGGCCGAGATCCGCGTGCGCGTGGCGCTCGCGCGCGGCACCGATGCCACGACCGTCTGGACCTGCGACCTGTCGCACGACTACGTCTCGATCAACGCCGATTACCGTTCCTGATGCCTGCTTCCGCTTCCCTCGATCGCTTCGTCGATCGCGCCTCGCTGCTGCTCGACCGCCTCGAATCGCTGCTGCCCGCCACCCGCGAGCCCGACTGGAACAGCGCCGTCGCGTTTCGCTGGCGCCGGCGGCAGACGGCGCTCGGCGTCCAGGCGCAGTTGCAGCCGGTGCGCCAGGTGGCCGCGATCCGGCTCGACGACCTGCAGAACATCGAGGATCAGAAGGAGGCGATCGCGCGCAATACGCGCCAGTTCGTCGAAGGCCTGCCGGCCAACAACGTGCTGCTGACCGGCTCGCGCGGCACCGGCAAGTCGTCGCTGATCAAGGCCTGCCTGAACGAATGGGCGGCGCAGGGGCTGCGCCTGATCGAGGTCGACAAGGACGATCTCGTCGACCTGCCCGATATCGTCGAGCTGGTAGCCGGGCGCCCCGAACGATTCGTCGTGTTCTGCGACGACCTGTCCTTCGAGGAGGGCGAGCCCGGCTACAAGGCGCTGAAGGTCGCCCTCGACGGCTCGGTCGCCGCGCAGTCGGAGAACGTGCTGATCTACGCGACTTCGAACCGGCGCCACCTGATGCCCGAGTACATGGCCGAGAACCTCGAGGCGAAGCACCAGCCCGACGGCGAGATCCACCCGGGCGAGCGCGTCGAGGAGAAGATCTCGCTGTCCGAGCGCTTCGGCCTGTGGGTGTCGTTCTATCCGTTCCGCCAGGACGAGTACCTGGCGATCGTCGCTCACTGGCTGGTCAGCTTCGGTTGCGGTGCCGACGAGATCGCCGAAGCGCGCGCCGATGCCTTGCGCTTCGCGCTGGAACGCGGGTCGCGCTCCGGGCGGGTCGCCTGGCAGTTCGCTCGCGACTGGGCCGGCCGGCACGGCCACGCGGTGCGCGCCGGCGGCGTGCCTGCGCACGCGAAGTGAGCGGCGCCGCGCGCCCGGGCGGCTCGCCGGGCGGCGTTGCGCCTGCGGCCAGCGGCACATTGGCGGGGTCGGCCAGTTCGACGCAATCCGCTGCGGCTCCCCGGGCCCCGATCGACGTTGCCGTCGGCGTGCTCGTTCGCCACGACGGTGCCGTACTGTTCGGCCAGCGCCTGGCCGGCAAACCCTACGCCGGCTGGTGGGAGTTTCCCGGCGGCAAGCTCGAGGCGAGCGAAACCGTCACGCAGGCGCTGGCCCGCGAGTTGCACGAGGAGCTCGGCATCGAGATCGAGGGCTCCTCGCGCTGGGTCGTGCGCGAGCACGTCTATCCGCATGCGCACGTGCGCCTGCATTTCCATCGGATCGACGCCTGGCGTCGACAGGTGCGCTCGCGCGAAGGGCAGGCGCTGCGCTGGCTGCGTCCCGAATCGATCGACGCCGCGCCGCTGCTGCCGGCCGCGATCCAGGTCGTCGGCTGGCTGCGCCTGCCTCCGCAGCATGCGATCTCTTCGGCCACCGAACTTGGCGACCAGCGCTTTATCGAATCGCTCGACGCGCGACTGGCCGCGGGGCTGCGAATGATCCAGCTACGCGAACCCGGGATGCCCGGGCAGCGCTTCGACGCGCTGTTTCGCGCGGTGCGCGAGCGCTGCCAACGCTACGGCGCGAGGCTCGTGGTCAATAGCGTGCATCCGGCCTCGTACTGGCTGGCGGCCGGCGGCGTGCATCTGCGTGCGGCCGATTTGATGCGCTGCGATTTGCGCCCACCGCTGCGCTGGGTCGGCGCCTCGTGTCACGATGAGGCGGAACTCGCGCGTGCCTGCGCGATCGGAGCCGGCTATGCGCTGCTCGGCCCCGTGCTGCCGACGGCATCGCACCCTGGCACCGGAGGGATCGGCTGGCAGCGCTTCGAGCAGATCGCCTCGCCTGCGTCGATTCCGGTCTATGCGCTGGGGGGGGTCGGCCCCGCCGATGCTGCGCGTGCCAGGAGAGCCGGTGCTCACGGCGTTGCTTTCAAGCGGGCGATCGAACGTATCTAGTTAGTTAGTTAGTTCACACGGTCCGAGTTGGGAGCCCGGTAGAGTTCGGCCGTGCTTTTCACTTCGACCGTTTTCTCGTTTCTTTTCCTGCCGATCGTCGCCGTCGGATTCTTCGCGCTGGGCCGCACCCCGCGCGCGGCTGCCGCGTGGCTGGGCATGGCCTCGTTGTTCTTCTACGGCTACTGGGCGCCGCAATACGTGTTGCTGCTGCTCGGGTCGATCGTCGTCAACTACTTGGCCGGCGTGACGATCGGCCGGTTCCGGGACAGCGGACGTGACCGTGCCGCGCATGCAGCTCTGCTGCTCGGCCTGATCTTCAACTTGGGTCTGCTTGGCTGGTTCAAATACGCCGACTTCCTGATCGGCACGCTGCGCACGGTCACTGGAATGGACCTGCCGGTGCTTGGCGTATTGCTGCCCATCGGAATTTCGTTCTTCACCTTTACGCAGATCGCGTTCCTGGTCGACACCTGGAAGAAGGGCACCCGCGAGTACCGCTTCATCCACTACCTGCTGTTCGTAACCTACTTTCCGCACTTGATCGCGGGTCCGGTGCTGCACCATGCGCAGATGATGCCGCAGTTCGCCGACCCGGCGATCTATCGGCCCCAGGCGGCGAGCATCGGCGCCGGTCTCGTCATGTTCGCGATCGGCCTGTTCAAGAAAATAGTGCTGGCAGATGGCATCGCCCCCTACGCAGACACTGTCTTCGATGGCGTGGCCGCCGGTTCGATGGCCACCCCGCTGGAAGCATGGATCGGGGCGCTCGCTTACACGCTGCAGCTATATTTCGACTTCTCTGGCTACTCGGACATGGCGGTCGGACTGTCGATGATCTTCGGCGTGCGCCTTCCGTTCAACTTCGATTCGCCATATCGGGCAGCCAACATCTCGCAGTTCTGGCGTTCCTGGCACATGACGCTATCGGCCTTCCTGCGCGACTACCTGTACATCGCAATGGGCGGCAATCGGCGCGGGCCGAACCGCCGCATCTTCAATCTCATGGCGACGATGCTGCTCGGCGGGCTCTGGCACGGCGCGGCCTGGACCTTCGTCGTCTGGGGTGGGCTGCATGGGCTTTTCTTGGTCATCCACCACCAGTGGGGTGCGTCGGCCACGGCTGCGGCCCGGCGAATCATGCCGGCGCCGATCGTGACGGCGCTGGCATGGTTGCTGACGATGTTCGCGGTCGTCGTCGCATGGGTGTTCTTTCGCGCCGCGAGTTTCGACGCGGCAGGGTCGGTCCTCATGTCGATGTTCTCGCCGTGGCGATCGGACGGTGTGGCTGCGATGTTGTTCAACGCGGGCCTCAGTCAAGGGCGGGGCATGGTTCTGATCGGCTCGCTGTCGCTGATCGCTCTGCTGCCGTGGAATTCCAATCGGCTGTTCGACGCGCTGCTGGCCGCGGCCCGACGCATTCCCGGCCTGGCCTGGGCGAGCGTTGGTTTTGGTCTTGTAATCTCGGGGGCTCTCGTAGTCGTTTCCGAGCTGCGGACGAGCACGAGCCCTTTCATCTACTTCAACTTCTGATGGCGCGTAAGCTGTTCTGTCTGGTCCTTGGTGCCTTGGCTGCGGTGTTGTTGCTGGAGCTGCTGCTGCGCGTGCTTCCGACACCTACGGCCAGCAGGATCGGCCAATACGTCGATTCGCACGTGACCACCTATCCACCAGGTTTGGATTTCCGGACCGCTACCGGCTGGTCACTGCTCAATGCGAATGATCAGCGGTCGAACGAATTCGGCTTCATACCCGACCGGAACTTCGAGCCTTTGCCGACGGCCGTTGCCATCGTCGGAGACAGTCTGGTCGAACAGTCGATGCTGCCGCCGTCGCACCGACTGTCGGCGGTACTCGAACAGATGCGCGGAGAACCTGTCTACGCGATGGGTTTCCCGGGCAGCAGCCTGATGGACTACCTGGAACGAATGCGATATGCACATGATGTGCTCGGGATACAGCGATTCTGGGTCGTGGTGGAACGCGCCGACGTCAAGCAGAGCCTGTGCGCGGCCAATGCCTATAAAGACGCCTGCGTGAACGCCGACGGAACGATCGCGAGGCCGACGCGCGCGCCGCGCGGCCGGCTCTACGAGCTGCTGTCGCGGTCGGCTTTGCTGCAGTATTTCGTTGGCGTGCTGCGGCTGTCACCATCGAAGCTGCTGGCGACGTTCAGCGAAGATCCCAGGCCGACTGCCACCGAGGCGCCCCCGGCCGATCTCCCGCCTGACGGGGCGAGCAAGGATGGGCGCGCTCAGCGCTTATCCGCGCTGCCGGCAGTTGAGTTGCATGTCATCGAACTGTTCGTGGATGCCTTGGACCGGTTCAGGCAGGCCGGAAGCGAAGTCGGGCTGCTGATCGACCCTCGTATCACTAGCATCCACCGCCGTGAGGAATTCATCGATCCGGCGATGGAGGCGGTTGCGCGGCGGGCAAGCTCGGCCGGTTTCGTCGTCGTTCATCCATTCGAGGCGCTGGCCGCCGATGTCCGTGCCAGTGGGCTCGATCTTCGGGTCGGACCATACGATGGCCACTGGAACGTTCGCGCGAACTGCCTGATTGCGGCGTCGATGCTGCAGGGAGAGTCCGGCAAGCGCTTGGAAGAAGTTTCGCAATCCATGCCTTCGGTCTGCGACCCGCGCATGTTCTCCGCGGCTGCTGCCGGGATATTGGGCGGGACCGGCGACCACTAGTCCGCTGCGTCATTGGTATGCCACCCGAGGGACGCGCGAGACGAGATGCGATGCGAGGCGCAAAGCGCAGCGATAACCGCAGATATCGCGAGCATTGGCAACGACGCAGCGCGCCCGTATCGCGTGGACAGCGGGGGTGCGATTCCAGTGACGCAGTGGACTAACAACATCGACCGGCCGAACGAATCTGTCGGGCCGGGAAAGAGACGCTGCGACGGCTATTCCGGCGGTTTGCGGCCCTCGTAGCGCCCGGCCTCGCCCTCGTCCGAAGAGGCAGCGTCGTCGCGCGCATCGCCGGAGATCCGGTAGCGTTCGGACGCCCAGGCGCCGAGATCGACGCTCTTGCAGCGCTCGGAACAGAACGGCCGCCAGCGACTTTCCGGCGTGAACGGCACCTTGCGCCCGCAGGTCGGGCAGTCGACCTTCACGACCATCCGGCTTCCTACAGGTTGCAGAGCGCCAGATCGAAGTCCACGTCGCCTTCGAAGGGCTTGGGGCGCAGGTCGCCGCCCTGGCAGGTGAACCGGATCCACAGCAGGTGCTTGTTCGCACTGATCTCGGGGATCGCACCGGTCGATTCGTCGAGGCGTACCTGGACCATCTGCCAGGTGCGGCCGCCCAGGGTCTGCTGGAAGCTTCCCTGCTGTGCGGTATGCCGCGAGCGCTGGGCGCCTTCGCGCAGCAGGCGCAGCACGATCGCGAGGCTGTCGTGCAGCGCCTGGAAGGGCGCGGCCCAGCCGAAGATGTCGCGCTGGCGTTCTTCGGGCGGTCGATGCTGCCAGGCGTGATACGAAGGCAGGTCGAACTCGCAGGCGCCGCCGGCGATGATGGTGCGGCTGCGGATGCTCATCAGCCATTCGTTGTCGCGCAGGTGCTGTCCCGAGCGGCCGGGATTCGCGCCGAGGCCGGCCGCGGCGGTGTCGATCTGCGACAGCACGCCTTCGAGCGCCTCTGCCGCCACGTCGGGGCTGCCGCGATACGCGGCCAGCGACTGGCGCTGGCGTTCGAGTTCCTGCAGCAGGTCGGACTTCAGGTCGGCGCGCGCGGCAACGTCGAGGATCTCGAACAGCGTGACCAGTGCGACGTGGTGATCGAGCGGATGTTCGCGCCGGGCGAAGGTCTGCAGGCGATCGAACAGGTCTTCCAGGCGCAACAGCGTGCGGACGCGTTCGTTCAGCGGGTACTCGTACAGGATCAAAGGCTCGCCCCGGGCCGGTCGGTGTCGCGGTTCGGCGAATTCTGGACCAAAGGGCGGGCCTTGACAAACCGCATTGGAGCCCCTGGCCGCCTCAGTCTTTCTCGGAGGCGGGCACCGCGGCAGCCGAGGCCGCCGTCACTGCGGCCGCGGCGCTCGCCAGAGCCAGGTATTGGCGGTGCAACGCTTCGACGGGCTCTTCGAGGCTGGCAGGATCGCCACTGTTGTCGACGACGTCGTCGGCCGCGGCGAGCCGCGCTTCGCGCGTGGCCTGCGCGGCCATGATCGCCTCGACCTGGCTGCGCTCGAAGCGGTTGCGTTTCATCACACGCTCGATCTGAACCTCGACGGGCACGTCGACGACCAGCAGGCGGTCGATGCGCTCGCGCCAACGCGAAGACTCGACCAACAGCGGTACGACGACGATCGTGTACGGACCGCTGGCTTCGGCAATCATCAGCTCGCAGCAATGTCCGATCATCGGGTGCAGGATCGCCTCGAGCCGCTGGCGAGCCGCGGGATCGGCGAACACGAGCTTGCGCATCTCGGCGCGATCCAGCGCGCCTTCGGGCTCGATGACCGAGTCGCCGAAGGCGCGGCGAATCTCCGGGATCGCTGCGCCGCCGGCTGCGGTCAGTGCGTGCGCGACCGCATCGGTGTCGACGATGTTGGCGCCATGCGCGGCGAACAGGTCGGCGACGGTGCTCTTGCCACTGCCGATGCCGCCGGTCAGGCCTACGAGGAAGCGTCGGGATTGCATGAGCCGAGTCTAGCAGCCTGCCAGCAGCCTGACGAACCATGGCACAAGCGTGGCGGCCTTGCCATTGTTCGACCGCGCCGACCCGTACGCGCCGCCCGGCTCAGGCCAGCCCGATGAACGCCGTCAGCGGTGCGCCGAAGTAGAGCGCGAGCAGTCCGGCGCCGGCAAGATAGGGGCCGAACGGGATCGGCACCTCGCGACCGTGGCGCGCAAATGCGATCAAGGCGATCCCGACCACCGAGCCGACGATCGAGGCGAGCAGGATGATCGCAGGCAGCGCAGTCCAGCCGAACCAGGCGCCCAGTGCAGCGAGCAGCTTGAAGTCGCCGTAGCCCATGCCTTCCTTGCCGGTGGCCAGCCGGAACAGCCAGTAGATCGACCACAGGCTCAGGTAGCCCGCCATCGCCCCGATCACGGCCTCGGACAGCGGTGCGAAGACGCCCCACAGGTTGAACAGCAGCCCCAGCCACAGCAGCGGCAACGTGATGCTGTCGGGCAGCAGTTGCGTATCGACGTCGATGAAGGTCAGCGCCAGCAGCGCGAAGCCGAGCAGCACTGCGCCGAGTCCGGCCCAGGTCGCGCCGAACTGCCAGATCGCCAGTGCGGCGAGCAGGCCGGCGGCCAGTTCGACGGCCGGGTAGCGCGCCGGGATTGCCGTGCCGCAGGCCTTGCAGCGCCCGCGCTGCAGCAGCCAGCTCAGCAGCGGGATGTTCTCGAGCGCACCGAGCTGGTGTCCGCAGCTCGGGCAGCGCGAACGCGGCACGAACAGGTTGAAGCTCGGCGCGGCGACGGCCTCGTCGCCGCGCAGCTCGGCGGCCTGCGCCTCCCATTCGGCCTCCATCATCTTCGGCAGCCGATGGATGACCACGTTCAGGAAGCTGCCGACGAGCAGCCCGAACACCAGCGCGGTCGCGACAGCCAGTGCCGGGGACTGCTGCAATGCCTCGATCATGCGGCTTTTATACCACCTGGCCGAGCTTGAAGATCGGCAGGTACATGGCTACGACGAGCCCGCCGATCACGACACCGAGCACGACCATGATCATCGGTTCGAGCAGGCTCGACAGACTGTCGACGGCTTCGTCGACCTCGCGTTCGAAGATGTCGGCGGCCTTCGACAGCATGCCGTCGAGCGAGCCCGATTCCTCGCCGATCGACGCCATCTGCAGCACCATGTTCGGAAACACCTGCGCGTTCTGCATCGACACGGTCAGGCTCGTGCCGGTCGCGACTTCCTGCTGGATCTTCTTCGTGGCGACCAGGTACACATGGTTGCCGGCGGCGCCGCCGACCGAATCGAGCGCCTCGACCAGAGGCACGCCGGCGGCGAACATCGTCGACAGCGTACGCAGCCAGCGCGCGATGGTGGCCTTCTCGACGACCGAGCCGAACACCGGCAGCTTCAGCAGCAGCCGGTCCATCAGCATTTGCACTTTCGTCGATCGCTTCCAGGCTTGCAGCAGGAAGTAGATCGAGCCGCCGATCCCACCGAAGATCAGGTACCAGTTGTCGACGAAGAAGTCCGACGCCGCGATGACCATCAGCGTCGGCGCCGGCAGGTCGGCGCCGAAGCTCGAGAACACGTCCTTGAAGGCCGGCACGACGAACAGCATGATCACGGCGACGACGATGAAGGCCACCGCCAGCACGGCGGTCGGATAGAACAGCGCCGACTTGATCTTGCCCTTGATCGCCAGCATCTTTTCCTTGTAGCTGGCCAGGCGGTCGAGCAGGTCGTCGAGGATGCCGGCCTGCTCGCCGGCGTTGACCAGGTTGCAGAACAGGCTGTCGAAGTGCAGCGGGTACTTGCGGAAGGCCTGCGCCAGCGACGTGCCGGTCTCGACGTCGGCGCGTATGTCGGTGAACAGCCGCGACACCGCGGCGTTGCTCGAGCCGCGGGCCACGATGTCGAACGACTGCAGCAGCGGCACGCCGGCTTTCATCATCGTCGACAGCTGGCGCGTGAACAGCGCGATGTCCTTCTCGGTGATCTTGCGTCCGCGCGCGTAGCTGCGCTTGCGCATCTTCGTGACCAGGATGCCCTGGCGGCGCAGCGTCGAGCGCACGATCGCCGGCCCGCTGGCGCGCACCTCGCCGCGCACCATCTTGCCGGCGCGGTCGCGCCCTTCCCACAGGTAAGTCTGTTCGCGCGCAGCCGCGCGGCCCGGCGCCGTCGCCGCTCTCGTGGCCATCGATCGGTTCCTCGTCGTTCCGGCCGCAGCCGTCATTCGTTCGTTGCCCCGAGCACCTCTTCGATGCTCGTGAGCCCCTGCATCACCTTCATCAGTCCCGAGCGGCGCAGGTCGCGCACGCCTTCGAGTTCGGCCTGCGCGGCGATCTGCAGCGCGTTGCCGCCGGCCAGGATCAGCTTCTGCATCTCCTCGCCGATCGGCATCACCTGGTAGATGCCGACGCGGCCCTTGTAGCCGCTGCCGTTGCAGCGTTCGCAGCCGACCGGGCGCAGCGGTACCCAGCTGCCGTCGAGGTCGCTCTCGCGAAAGCCGGTTTCCAGCAGCGCGCTCTCGTCGACCTCGAGCGGCGCCTTGCAGCTGCACAGCCGGCGCGTCAGCCGCTGGGCCGTGATCAGGCTGACTGACGAGGCGATGTTGAAGGCCGGCACGCCCATGTTCGCGAGCCGGGTCAGCGTCGTCGGCGCGTCGTTCGTATGCAGCGTCGACAGCACCAGGTGGCCGGTCTGAGCAGCCTTGATCGAGATGTCGGCGGTCTCGAGGTCGCGGATCTCGCCGACCATGATCACGTCCGGGTCCTGTCGCAGGAAGGCGCGCAGCGCAGACGCGAATGTCAGGCCCGCCTTCTCGTTGACGTTCACCTGGTTGACGCCGGGCAGGTTGATCTCGGCCGGGTCTTCGGCGGTCGAGATGTTGATGCCGGGCCCGTTGAGGATGTTCAGGCAGGTGTACAGCGAGACGGTCTTGCCCGAGCCGGTCGGCCCGGTCACCAGCACCATGCCGTAGGGTCGGTGGACGGCCTCGAGCAGCGCAGCCTTCTGGTCCGGCTCGTAGCCGAGCGCGTCGATGCCGAGCTTGGCCTGCGCCGGATCGAGGATCCGCATGACGATCTTCTCGCCGAACAAGGTCGGCAGCGTCGAGACGCGGAAGTCGATCGTGCGCTGCGCCGACAGCACGAGCTTCATCCGCCCGTCCTGCGGCACGCGCTTCTCGGAGATGTCCAGCTTCGAGATCACCTTGATCCGCGAGGCGAGCTTGTCCTTGATCGCCAGCGGCGGCTGCGCGATCTCGCGCAGCTCGCCGTCGATGCGCAATCGGATCCGGTAGAACTTCTCGAACGGCTCGAAGTGCAGGTCGGAGGCTCCGGCCTGGATCGCGTCGACGAGGATCTTCTGCAGGAAGCGGACGATCGGCGCGTCGTCGACCTCGGCTTCCTGCGCGCTCGTCTGTTGCTCGTCGGGAGCCAGTTCGAGATCGACTTCGCCCTCGGTGAACTCGCTGAGCTGCTCGGTCGTGCTGCGGCCGAGCCGCTCGACCAGGCGCAGCAGCTTGTCGTGCTCGACGACGACGAGGTCGACGGCCGCCTGCGCCGTGAAGCGGATGCGCTCGACCAGCCGCGCATCGGTCGGGTCCGAAGTCGCGATCGTGACGCGGTTGCCGCGCTTGCCGAGCGGCACGATGCGCGCCGACAGCGCGAAGCGCTGGTCCAGCACGTCGGTCGGCAGAGTCGACGGCTCGAGCGCCGCCAGGTCGAGCAGCGGATGGCCGAAGGCGTTGGCGATGAAGCGCGCGAGCTGGCCGGCCTTCAGCGTGCCGCTGGAGATCAGTTCGTCGATGAACGCGGTGTGGGCTTCGTCGGCCTTGCGCTGTATCGCCGTCGCCTGGTCCAGACGGATGATCTGGTGCTGGACCAGCGCGCGGCCGAGCCCGGCCAGCGCCGTCTGCTGTGCCGGTGCGCGTTGCGTTGTCGTGGCGGCGGCCATCGTGTCAGCGGGTTCTGCCGGTTGGAGTCGATAGACGGAGCGTGCCGGCGGGACGCCGGGCCGAGCTGGGACGATGATGCGCCGTTGACGAGCGGCCGCGACGGATCGGACGAACGGCGCGCGGTTGCTACACTGCTCGCGGTGCGCCGTTCCGAGCGCGCCCGTCCGGTGCGCAGGAACCGGTCCGACAATCGACGGAGGCAGACGCTTCATGAGCAAGAACGACAACGCGCGCCGGCTGCGTTCGCGCGCCTGGTTCGACAATCCCGACAACCCGGGGATGACCGCGCTGTATCTCGAGCGGATGATGAACTTCGGCCTGACGCTCGACGAACTGCAGAAGAGCGGCAAGCCGGTCATCGGCATCGCGCAGACCGGCAGCGACCTGTCGCCTTGCAATCGACATCACCTCGACCTGGCCAGCCGCGTGCGCGACGGCATCCGCGATGCCGGCGGGATTCCCATCGAGTTCCCGGTACACCCGATCCAGGAAACGACGAAGCGGCCGACGGCGGCGCTCGATCGCAACCTCGCCTACCTCGGGCTGGTCGAATGCCTGTACGGCTACATGTTCGACGGTGTCGTGCTGACCACCGGCTGCGACAAGACCACGCCGGCGATGATCATGGGGGCGGCCACCGTCGACCTGCCGGCAATCGTGCTGTCGGGCGGCCCGATGCTCAACGGCTACTACAACGGCGGCCTCGCCGGCTCGGGCACCGTCGTCTGGTTCGCGCGCCAGGAACTGGCCGCCGGCCGCATAGACTACGACCAGTTCCTTGAAATGGTGGCTGCGTCGGCACCTTCGGTCGGCCACTGCAACACGATGGGCACCGCGCTGTCGATGAACTCGATGGCAGAGGCGCTCGGCATGTCGCTGCCCGGCTGTGCGTCGATTCCCGGCCCTTATCGAGAGCGCGGACAGATCGCCTATCACACGGGCCGGCGCATCGTCGAGATGGTTCATGAGGATCTGCGGCCGTCGAAGGTCCTGACGCGCGAAGCCTTCGAGAATGCGATCGTCGCCGCCAGCGCGATCGGCGCGTCGACCAATTGCCCGCCGCATGTCAACGCGATCGCGCGCCACGCCGGCGTTGCACTCGAAGTGCGCGACTGGGACCGCATCGGCTACGACATTCCGTTGCTGGTGAACTGCATGCCGGCCGGTCAGTACCTGGGCGAAGATTTCCATCGCGCCGGCGGCGTGCCGGCGGTGATGCACGAACTGCTGAAGGCCGGCAAGCTGCGCGCCGACGCGCTGACCGTCACGGGCCGGCGCATCGGCGAGATCTACGCCGACACGCCGGCCAGCAACCGCGACGTGATCCGGCCGTGGAGCGATCCGCTGATGCCGCAGGCCGGTTTTGCCGTGCTGTCGGGCAACCTGTTCGAGTCGGCGATCATGAAGACTTCGGTCATTTCGCCCGAGTTTCGCGAGCGCTATCTCGCCAACCCGCAGGACCCGAACGCCTTCGAAGGCCGTGCGATCGTCTTCGATGGCCCCGAGGACTACCACCACCGGATCAACGATCCGTCGCTGGAAATCGACGCCGACTGCATGCTGTTCATCCGCGGCGTCGGCCCGGTCGGCTACCCGGGCGCGGCCGAGGTCGTCAACATGCTGCCGCCCGACGCCCTGGTCAAGCAGGGCATCACGATGCTGCCCTGCGTCGGAGACGGTCGGCAATCGGGAACTTCGGGCAGCCCGTCGATCCTCAATGCCTCGCCGGAATCGGCGGTCGGCGGCGGCCTTGCGCTGCTGCAGACCGGCGACCGCGTGCGCATCGACCTGAACAAGCGCTCGGCCGACATGCTGGTGAGCGACGAGGAGTTGTCGCGCCGGCGGGCGGCCTGGGTTGCGCCCGAGCTGGCCAGCCAGACGCCATGGCAGGAACTGCAGCGCCGCACGGTCGGGCAGCTGCAGGACGGCGCCTGCCTCGACTTCGCAGTCAGCTACCAGCGCATCGCGGAAACGCGCGGCCTGCCGCGGGACAACCACTGAAGTGAAGAAATTCCTGACAGATGCGAGAGGGGTTTGCCTCGCATCGAATTCGCGGCAATAATCGCGCCCTGCGCAAGGCCCGAGCGGAAAGAAACGGAATGGCAGGCGACGAAAATTACATACTGGAGACACGCGGGCTCGTCAAGGAGTTCCGTGGGTTCGTGGCGGTCAACGACGTCGACCTGCGCGTGCGGCGCGGGCACATCCACGCGCTGATCGGTCCCAACGGAGCCGGCAAGACGACCTGCTTCAACCTGCTGACCAAGTTCCTGATTCCGACCCGCGGCTCGATCATCTACAACGGGCAGGACATCACCTACGCCAAGCCGGCGGAGATCGCGCGGCGCGGCATCGTGCGCTCGTTCCAGATCTCGGCGACCTTTCCGAACCTGAGCGTGCTCGAGAACGTGCGGATCGGACTGCAGCGCGCGCAGGGCACCTCCTTTCACTTCTGGCGTCCGGTCAGCACGCTCGATTCGCTGAACGACCGTGCGCTCGAACTGCTCGAGACGGTCGGGCTGCGCGAATACGCCGACTACATCACCGGCGAGCTGCCCTACGGTCGTAAGCGTGCGCTCGAGATCGCGACGACTCTGGCCACCGAACCCGAATTGATGCTGCTCGATGAGCCCACGCAGGGCATGGGCCACGAAGACGTCGACCGTGTCACGCAGCTGATCAAGAAGGTTTCGGCCAACCGGACGATCCTGATGGTCGAGCACAACATGAACGTCGTCGCCACGATCGCCGATACGATCAGTGTGCTGCAGCGCGGCCAGATCATCGCCGAAGGGCCTTACGAAACCGTCTCGCGCAACCCGCAGGTGCTCGAGGCCTACATGGGAAGCGCCGACGAAGCGCTCGCCGGAGCCTCGCATGGCCACTGAATTCCTGCGCATCTCCGACCTGCACGCGTTCTACGGCGAGTCGCACATCCTGCATGGCGTCGACATGGTCGTTAACCATGGCGAGGTGGTCACGCTGCTCGGGCGCAACGGCGCCGGACGCACGACGACGCTGAAGTCGATCATGGGCCTGGTCGGCCGGCGAACCGGCTCGATCAAGATCAACGGCGTCGAGACGGTGAACATGCCGCCGCACGCGATCGCGCGGATGGGGCTGGGCTACTGCCCCGAAGAGCGGGGCATCTTCGCGAGCCTGAGTTGCGAGGAGAACCTGATGCTGCCGCCTGCGGTGGCCTCGGGCGGCATGGGGATCGACGAGATCTATTCGATGTTCCCCAACCTGAAGGAGCGTCGCGAAAGCCCGGGCACCCGGCTGTCGGGTGGCGAGCAGCAGATGCTCGCGGTGGCGCGCATCCTGCGTACCGGCGCCCGGCTGCTGTTGCTCGACGAGATTTCCGAAGGCTTGGCGCCGGTCATCGTGCAGGCGCTGGCCCGGATGATCCGGATGCTTCGCGAGAAAGGCTTCACGATCATCATGGTCGAGCAGAACTTCCGGTTCGCCGCGCCGCTGGCGGACCGCTTCTATGTGATGGAGCACGGACAGATCGTCGAGACTGTCGTTGCCGCGGAGCTTGACCAGAAAATGGATAAGCTTCGTGCATATCTCGGCGTCTGAATACCGGGTCCGCGAGCCCCGGCGTTCGGAATAAAAGGCCTTGCCCTCAAGGGCCCACAGGCATTTCGAGGAGGAGACGTTGAACTTCAAGGCGATGACCCGTGCCGGGCGGGCTGCGTGACCGGTGCAGGCCGGCATGCGCGCCTTTTCCGGCGACTGAGCATGGTTCTCTCGAGCGATACGAAACGGAGGAACACAGGATGACGATGAAACGCAAACTCACCGCGACGCTGGTCGGCGCGGCCATGGCCGCACTGGCCGGTGCGGCAGCCGCCGAAGTCTCGGGCGGCGTCGTGAAGATCGGCGTGATGAACGACATGTCGGGCCTCTATGCCGACATCGGCGGACCGGGTTCGGTCGTGGCCGCGAACATGGCGGTCGAAGACTTCCAGAAGACATCGAAGGCCGGACTGAAGATCGAGATCGTCTCGGCCGACCACCAGAACAAGCCCGACGTCGGCTCGACCGTCGCGCGCCAGTGGATCGACACCGAAGGCGTCGACATGATCGTCGACGTGCCGACCTCTTCGGTGGCACTCGCCGTCAACCAGGTCATCCGCGAGAAGGGCAAGGCCTTCGTCAACACCGGCGCGGCCACGGCCGACCTGACCGGCAAGGCCTGCTCGCCGAACACCGTGCACTGGCTCTACGACACCTGGATGCTGGCCAACGGTACCGGCAAGGCGGTCGTCGAGACCGGCGGCGACACCTGGTTCTTCCTGACTGCCGACTACGCGTTCGGCCATGCGCTCGAGCGCGACACCGCGGCCGTCGTCGAGAAGGCCGGCGGCAAGGTGCTCGGCAAGGTCCGTCATCCGCTGGCCACGCAGGACTTCTCGTCGTTCTTGCTGCAGGCGCAGGCGTCGAAAGCCAAGGTGATCGGCCTGGCCAACGCCGGCGGCGACACGATCAACTCGATCAAGCAGGCGGCCGAGTTCGGCATCGTCCAGGGCGGCCAGAAGCTGGCCGGCCTGCTGGTGTTCATCACCGACGTCCACGGGCTGGGCCTGAAGACCGCGCAGGGGCTGCAGATCACCGAGAGCTTCTACTGGGATCTGAACGACCAGACCCGCGAATGGTCGAAGCGCTTCGCCGAGCGCCACGGCGGCAAGATGCCGTCGATGGACCACGCCGGCGTCTATGCGGGCGTGCTGCACTACCTGAAGGCAGTCGAAGCGGGCAACACCGACGACGGCACGAAGACCGTGGCCAAGATGAAGGAGCTTCCGACCGACGACCCGCTGTTCGGCAAGGGCGAGGTGCGTGTGGACGGGCGCAAGGTCCACCCGGTCTACCTGTTCGAAGTCAAGAAGCCCGAGGAGTCGAAAGGCCCGTACGACTACTACCACGTGCGTGCCACGATCCCGGCCGAGCAGGCGTTCCGCCCGCTGAACGAAGGCGGCTGCGAACTCGTCAAGAGCTGATCGGCGTCTGATCGCAGGAACGGCCGGGCCGCGGGGCACGACTCCGCGGCCCGGCCGGCGCTACCCCCCAGCACCAACCACATCGGGTTCACGGATGGAGATCTTCGGCATTCCGACTCAGGCTTTGTTCGGCCAGTTGCTGATCGGCCTGATCAACGGGTCGTTCTACGCGCTGTTGTCGCTCGGCCTGGCCGTCATCTTCGGCCTGTTGAACATCATCAACTTCACCCACGGCGCCCAGTACATGATGGGCGCGTTCGCTGCATACCTGCTGCTGAACAAGGCCGGCCTCGGCTACTGGTGGGCGCTGTTGCTGGCGCCGATCATCGTCGGCTTCACCGGCGTGCTGATCGAGCGCTTCATGCTGAAGCGGCTGTACAACCTCGATCACCTGTACGGACTGCTGCTGACCTTCGGCGTTGCGCTGATCATCCAGGGCCTGTTCCGCAACGAATACGGCGCCTCGGGGCTGCCGTACCAGATGCCGCCGCAGCTGACCGGCGGCACCAACCTGGGATTCATGTTCCTGCCCAACTACCGGGCCTGGGTCATCATTGCGTCGCTGGTCGTCTGCCTGGGCACCTGGTTCGTGATCGAGCGCACGAAGCTCGGCTCTTACCTGCGCGCCGCCACCGAGAATCCGCAGCTGGTGCAGTCGTTCGGCATCAACGTGCCGCGGATGATCACGCTGACCTACGGCTTCGGCGTGGGGCTGGCGGCCCTGGCCGGCGTGATGGCTGCGCCGATCTACCAGGTCAGCCCGCAGATGGGGGCCGACCTGATCATCGTCGTGTTCGCCGTGGTCGTCATCGGCGGCATGGGCTCGATCCTGGGCTCGATCATCACCGGCTTCGGGCTCGGGCTCATCGAAGGCCTCACGAAGGTCTTCTACCCCGAGGCCTCGAACACGGTGATCTTCGTGATCATGGCCATCGTGTTGCTGTTCAAGCCGGCAGGTCTGTTCGGCACCCAGAAATAAGGCTGTCATGGCTCACACGCAAACCTCCGCGCCGGCCGGCGGCGCCTCCGCCGCCGGGCCCACGGCAACGAAGGCAACCGCCGGGGGGAACCGGCACCAGCTCGTCGCGTTCCTGATCATGGCGGCGTTCTTCGCGATCGCTCCGCTCGTCGTCTATCCGGTCTTCCTGATGAAGGTGATGTGCTTCGCGTTGTTCGCGTGCGCCTTCAACCTGCTGATCGGCTACGGCGGCCTGCTGTCCTTCGGGCACGCGATGTTTCTCGGCACCGCCGGCTACGTCGCCGCGCATGCGGCCAAGGTCTGGGGCTTCACTCCAGAACTCGCGATTCTCAGCGCCACCGCCTGCGCCGGCGTGCTGGCCTGGGTCACCGGGTTCCTGGCGATCAAACGCCAGGGCATCTATTTCGCGATGATCACGCTGGCGCTCGCCCAGATGATCTTCTTCTTCTACCTGCAGGCGCCGTTCACCGGCGGCGAAGACGGCATCCAGGCAGTGCCGCGAGGCAAGCTGTTCGGCATCTTCGATCTGAGTTCGGCCGCCGGCATGTATCCGGTCGTGCTGTTCATCTTCCTTGGCGGCTTCCTGCTGATCTGGCGCATCGTCAATTCGCCGTTCGGCCAGATCCTGAAGGCGATCCGCGAGAACGAGCCGCGCGCGCTGTCGCTGGGCTATGACACCGACCGCTACAAGCACGTCGCCTACGTGCTGTCGGGCACGCTGTCCGGCTTGGCCGGCGCCACCAAGGCGCTGGTGTTCCAGCTTGCTTCGCTGACCGACGTCCACTGGTCGATGTCCGGCGAGGTCGTGCTGATGACGCTGGTCGGCGGGCTCGGTACGCTGTTTGGGCCGGTCGTCGGCGCCGCGGTGATCGTGTCGATGCAGAACTACCTGGCACAGATCGGCGCCTGGGTCACCGTCGTGCAGGGCGTGATCTTCGTGATCTGCGTGCTTGCCTTCCGCCGCGGCATCATCGGCGAGATCGCGAACTTCATTCGCAAGCCGCTGTAGAAGGGGGCGCGGGCGAAGGCGCGAGCCGGGCTTTCCGCGCGCCGGCCGCCGCTTGCCCCTGCTTCGCAGGGGTTCCCTGCG
>CALLYQ010000424.1 GCA_937858875.1 uncultured Lautropia sp.
CGGGCCGGGATGCGTCTACGGCGCCGAAGGTGCACGCCCCGGAAACTCTCAGGCAAAAGGACTTCAGCGGTTCGGCACTCTGGAGAGAAACGTCGTGCGCCTGCGTGAAGAACAGCGCGCGACGTTCGCCGAAGGAAACAGGTGCCGCGGCCGCAGCCGCGTCACTGAATGTCTCAGGCAAACGGACAGAGGGGGCTTGCGGCCGCACAGCGGTCACCCCCGGGCATTGCGTCGCCCGCCAGTCGTCGTCCCACCACCGCCTTTCTCCAGGAGCCAAGCGTGGACAACCCCACCGACCTGAAATACGCCGCCTCGCACGAATGGTTGCGCCGCGAAAGCGACGGCACCGTCACCATCGGCATCACGCACCATGCGCAGGATGCGCTGGGCGAGCTCGTCTACGTCGAGCTGCCCGAGGTCGGCCGCAAGGTCGAGCAGGGCGAAGCCTGCGTCGTCGTCGAATCGACGAAGGCCGCGTCCGACGTATACGCGCCGGTCACCGGCGAGGTCGTCGCCGTCAATGACACGCTCAGCGACGCGCCGCAGACGGTCAACGAGGCACCGTTCGCCGACGGCTGGCTGTTCCGGATCCGCCCCGACGACGCCAGCCAGATCGACGGACTGCTCGATGCCGACGCCTACGCGGCCGGCCCGGGCGCCGACTGAGGAGCGCCGGCACCCATGGTCCCTCACGAGACTTCGGGCACCAGCATCCGCTCGCTGTTCGCACCCGACGAATTCCACGCCCGGCACATCGGCCCGTCGCCCGCCGAGGAGGCAACGATGCTGGCCCGCATCGGCCATGCCTCGCGCGACGCGCTGATCCATGCCACGGTGCCGGCGCAGATCCTGATCGATGCGCCGCTGGCCTTCGAAGGGCCGGCGATCGAATCGGCAGCACTCGCCGAGCTGCGGGCCCTTGCCGAACGCAACCAGATCTGGCGCAGCTACATCGGCGCCGGCTATCACGGCACGATCGTGCCCGAGCCGATCCGGCGCAACGTGCTCGAGAACCCGGGCTGGTACACGGCCTACACGCCGTACCAGGCCGAGATCTCGCAAGGCCGGCTCGAGGCGCTGCTGAACTTCCAGCAGATGGTCATCGACCTGACCGGCCTGCCGATCGCCAACGCATCGCTGCTCGACGAGGCGACCGCCGCCGCCGAGGCGATGGCGATCGCGCGACGCGCGTCGAAGGCCAAGTCCGCGCGCTTCTTCGTCGACGACGACGTGCACCCGCAGGTGCTGTCGGTGATCCGCACGCGGGCGCAGTGGATGGGCATCGAGGTCGTCACCGGCCACGCCGAGCGCGTGCTCGCAGCCGACACCGATTTCTTCGGCGCCCACTTGCAGACGCCCGACACCAAGGGCCGGCTGCGCGACTTCTTGACGCAGGCCGACGCGCTGCACGCGGCCGGCGCACGCGTTTCGATCGGCTGCGATCCGCTGGCCTTGCTGCTGGCCCGCTCGCCGGGCGCGATGGGTGCCGACATCGCGATCGGCTCGGCGCAGCGCTTCGGCGTGCCACTCGGCTACGGCGG
>CALLYQ010000425.1 GCA_937858875.1 uncultured Lautropia sp.
AGCGCTTGGGGTACGCGCGGCCCGAAACCGAGCAGCAGCAGGTCGTCGATGACGACGATGCGTCCGCGCCTCGCCGCCGGGGTCGTCGCGATGCCGGGCAGCGATGCGAAGGCGGCGAGGCCGCCGTCGCCCATCGACAGCGGCGAGGTGACGATGATTTCCGGCTGCAGCGCGGTGACCGTCTCGGCCGAGATCGACTTGTAGCCGGTCTGCGTGTCGAAGGCATTGGCGATGCCGGCCAGCGCGAGCACCGCGTTTGCAGCTGTGTCGCTGCCGGCCGCCTGCAGCCGGCCGGTATGGCTGCTCAGGACCAGCGCGCGAGGCGCGGGTGCCGCGTCGGCGCGATCGTCGGTCCCGGCAGCAGCCAGCGCCTGATCGAGTTCCGAGCGGATCCTCGCCACGAGGGCCGTGCCGCGCTCGGGCCGGCCGATCGCGTCGGCGATCCGGCCGATCGCATCGAACAGCGATTCGAGGTTCGCTTTCGAAGGAATCGTGACGACCCGCACGCCGAGCCTGCTCAGTTGCGCAAGCGCCTGCGGCGGGCCGGCGCCCTCGGAAGCCAGCACGAGCCCAGGCTGCAGGCTGACGACGCCCTCGACGGCGAAGCCGCGGAAATAGCCGACCTGCGGCAGCCGCGTGGCCGCTTCCGGGTACAGGCTCGAACTGTCGGCACCGACGAGGCGATCGCCGGCGCCCAGCGCAAAGACGATCTCGGTGATGGTGCCGCCGAGGCTGACGATGCGCTGCGCTGCTTCGGAGGCCATGCCTGCGGTACAGCAGCACAGCGGCAGCGACAGGAAAAGACGGCGCTTCATCGGTTCGTCAAGGATGCCCGGCAGTTCTCATCGGTTCATCGGTTCGGCGGGTCGACGCGTTCCGGTGCGCTCGCAGCTCAGGCCGCGAGTGCGGTGCCGCACAAACCGATCAGCAGCTGGCGCCACTGCGTCAATTCCGGCGTGCCGGGCTTGCGCGCGCCGAAGAACTGCACGATCAGCTCGCCGTCGGCAGTGAAGGCCTCGAGCGAGGTCACCCAGCCGTCGCTGGTCGGCTTGTTGACGACCCAGCACTCGTCGATCGCCTCGGTGTCCAGGTGCAGGTTGAAGGACGGGTCCAGCACGTTGAACCAGGGCCCCGTGCGCAGCAGGCGCTGCACCGGGCCGGTGTGGATCTGCACGATGCCGCGGTTGGCGACGAAGCACATGATCGACAGCCCGGTCTCGGCGGCCTGACGCAGGATCGACTCGGCGGCATCGCGGCCCACCGGCTGTGCGAGATCCTCGCCGGCGGCACGCAGGGCGCCCAGCCGCGAAACCCGGAACTTGCGCAGCATCGGGAAGAAATCGTGCGTGTCCTTCAGCGCCAGCCATTGCGCGCGCAGCGCGGCCGGATCCTCGGCTTCGTCCGACTCCTCGAGCGGCACGAAGGCCTCGCTGGCGGGCAAGGTCTCGCCGGGTCGCGCATGACGTGCGACGAAGTCGTCCCAGGCCTGCGCGTTCGTGCCTTCGGTGCGGTAGACCTTGTGGATCGCGACGCCTTCCTTGTCGAAGAACTGGATGCTGTGGCGATCGTTCTCGATGACCGCGTACGCGTATTTCCAGCCGGCGAAGAACATCCGCAGGTCGATGTCGGGGCCGAGCACGACCCCGATCATGCCGTCGGCCTGAATGTCCTCGTAGCTGCCGTGACGCTCGTGCACGCACCAGTCGTTGCGCGACAGCGCCATTACCGGGCCGAGCGTGCCCAGCTCGCGGAACAGCGCCTGCGGCTTGCCCTCGAGTTCGGTCGACTCGAGACCGCATCCGGCGGCGACCAGCTGCGCCTCGCTGGCGCCGAGCCGCCGTGCGCGCTCGCGGATCCGCATCTTCGGTTCGGACGCGACCAGTGCGTCGTGGCGCGCGCGCAGCGCATCGAGGGTCTGCTGCCCGTCCTGTGTCTGCTGCTCGTTCATCGATGAGCTCCGCTCGAATCTCGCCGCCGGCTCACTGGGCCGGGGCGGGCTGGACGTCGAACTAGATCGTCCAGGTCTGTGCGCTGTTGAAGTTCGACGGGTCGGCGTACTCGATCTTCGTGACATGGAAGCGGGCGTAGCTGTTGCCTTCGCCCGAGCGCAGCAGTGCCGCGCCCTCGGGATTCGCCGCCAGCAGGTGGGCCGTGGCGGCCAGGCCGGCGGCCTGAGCGGCCTGCGCGGTCGGGTAGTAGACGTACCAGCCGAAGTCGAGCGGTTGCGGGTAGGTGCCTCGGTAGTCGGCCTGCAACTGCGACGAAAACTCGTCCTCGACCCAGTCCTGCGCACGCGTCGGAACGGCGATGTCGGCCGCGGTCAGCTCGGCGAGCGTGGTGGCCGGAGTCGCGGCCAGGAACGCGCTGGTGATCGGCGCACCGTTGGCATCGTAGAGCCCGGCCGGAGTCTTGCCGACGTAGCCGGCCACGTTTCCGGTGCCCGAATCGCCGCCATTCAGCTTGACGTTGTAGCGATTGAAGGCGATGTGCCAGGTTCCGGACTCGGGGACCACGGTGCCGGTCGTCAGGTCGAAGTAGGTCCAGGCGGTATTGGAACTCGCGTCGATGGTCTCGGTGCGCACGACCGCCGGGGCGCTGCGATCGACCCAGCGGATCGTCGGATAGCCCGACGCGGTGCCGGTCGGGCCGCCGTAGTAGCCGATGACCTGCAGCGCATAGACCGGTGCGGCCGGCGTTCCGATGGCGTCGGCACTGCTGCTGTCGGTCGTGATCAGGAACACGCGGTAGTTCGGATGGAACTGGTGCTGGCCGCTGAGGTCGTATTCGAAGGCCGCCACGCCGGTCGGATTGGTGCCGGTGAAGACGCCGTTGGCCGAGTCGGCGAAGTAGACGGCTGCCGGCATCGCGCCGTCGACCGGATCGACGGTGGCGTCCTGCCAGGTCGACAGTTCGGTCCAGTTGCGGTCGAAAGGCCCGCCGAAGGCGCCGCCCCGGCCCGCGCCGCTGACGCCGCTGTTGGTCCACAGCGCCGCCGAGCGGCCGCCGCTTTCGACCTTCAGGTCCCAGTTGCTGCCCGAGCAGTCGGCGACTTCGGTCTGCGTGTCGAAGTCGTAGCAGCGCGCGCCGCCGGCGGCCGGCAGCGCCACGGTCCAGCTCGCCGATTGCGTGAACTTGCTGGTCGGCGTGGGATCCGGCGGGGGAACGCCGCTGTCGTCGTCGCCGCCGCCACCGCCGCCGCAACCGGCGAGTGCCGTGGCGATCAGGGTGGCGCCCAGCACCAGTCGCGTTTCGAATGCCATTGCGGTTTCTCCTCGAAAGATCAGAACGTGTGGATGATTCGGCCGAACTCAGTTGTTGCCGAACTCGTGACGCAGCCCGACGTAGACGAAGCGGCCCGAAATCGGCCCGAAGTCGCTCGCGTCGGCGAAATCGCGTTGCTTGTCGAACAGGTTGTCGATGCCGACGAAAGCCGTGGTGCCGCGGCCGATCCGGTGGTTCAGCGCCAGATCCAGCGTCGTCCACGCCGGCGAGCGCTCGTCGTTCACGCTGTCGACCAGTTCACTGCTCTGGTAGCGCGCGCGCAGCGACAAGGTCGTGCGCTCGAGCGCCTGCCAGTCGACGCCGGCGCGAGCGATGTGGCGCGGCCGGCGAGTCAGGTCCTGGCCGGTGTCGAGATCGCGTGTCCTGGTCAGCGTGTACGCGGCGCTGAGATCCAGACCGGGTGACGCACGCCAGCGCACCGCCGTTTCGAGGCCGGCGCTGCGCGCCCGCGACACGTTGCGGTACGTGAACACGCTGATGCCGTTGATCGTCGTCGCGTTGGTCTCGTCGATCTGGATCAGGTCGTCGACGCGGTTGTAGAACGCGTTGGCCTCGATCGACAGCTCGTTGCGGTAGTCGAGCCTGCCGCCGAACTGGATGCTCGTCGATTCCTCGGGGCGCAGGTCCGGATTGCCGATGACCATGTAGCCCAGCGAGCTGTGGTCGAACAGATAGTGCCTTTCCTTCAGGTTCGGCACCCGGTAGCCGTGCCCGTAGCTGGCCAGCAGTGAGCCCTTCCAGTCCGCGCCACGCAGCAGGTTTGCGCGCAGCGCGACCTTGGGTACCGCGTGCGAGCCGAAATCGGAGTCGTCCTGCCAGCGAAAGCCGAGGATCACTTCCCAGATTTCGTCGAAGACGATGTCGTTCTGAATGAAGAACTCATGGCTCGTGCGATCGGTGCTGCCGATGCCGAGCAGCTCCGAGGCGCCGTTGTTCGTCTGGTCGAGCGTTTCGCGGTGCCAGTCGACGCCGAACTGCCAGAGTTGACGCTTCCAGGCCGGCAGGTCGACCTGGCCGGTGACATGGGTCGTGCGCTGGCTCGATTCGCGCGTGCGCTGCAGGAATTCGTTGGAGAAACCGTCGGAGTGGCTGTCGTAGCGCTCCTCGAGCCCCTTGAGCTCGACACGCAGTCCGTTGGCGCCTGTCCAGTTGCCGCCGATGCCGATCCGGTCGCGGTCGATGTCCTCGTGCTTGCGCTGTGGAATCTGGTTCGGTGGCGCGTAATAGAGAAAGCGCTGCTTGTCCTTTTCGCGGTAGGTGCTGCCGTCGACCCACAGGCGGCTCGACGACGTGGGCAGCCATTCGATCCGTCCGCCGAACTGCTCGCGGCTGATCTCGTCGCCCTGGCGCGACCAGGCGTCGGGATCGTCGGCAAAGCCGTCGTCTTTCAGGACGTCACCGTCGACGCGCAACCGCCAGCGCTCGCTGCCGCCTTCGAGCAGGAAGCGCGCATGCCGCGTTGCCGCGTCGACCGAATCGCCCGACGGGTTCTGGCTGCCGCGGCTGCCGACGTCGACCGCCACCGAACCCGAGTAGCCGGGGCGGATGCGGCGGGTGATCACGTTGATGACGCCGCCCATCGCCGAGCTGCCGTACTGCGCCGACGAAGCGCCCTTGACGACCTCGATGCGTTCGACCTCGTTCAGCAGGTACTGGCTCAGGTCGACCGTGGAGCCGGTGCTGGCGGTGATCGGCAGGCCGTCGATCAGCACCAGCACCTGGTCGCTGGTCAAGCCCTGCATCGACACTTCGTAGCCCGACTTTCCGTGGATCTCGCGCAATTGCAGGCCCGGCACGTTCTCGAGCGCCTGTTTCAGCGTGCGCGAATTCATCCGCTCGATTTCGGTACGCGTGACGACTTCCGTGCGGATCGGCGTTTCGTCGAGCGCCTTTTCGGATCGGGTTCCGGTCACGACCACTGGCGACAGCGAGTCGTCGGCGGCTCTTGCGGGCAGGCCGGCGAGCAGCGCCGGCAAGCTTGCGAGCGACAGCGCCAGCGCCGCTCGGCTGCGGCGGGCCTCGACCCGGGATCGATCCATTCGCGGAACCTGGAATTGTTCGAGATCAAACAGAACGGCGAATGATAATTAGTCTCAATATGAGACGCAAGTCGGTTCCTGATGCAGCTTCAGTAGAACGCCTGACTCAGAGCGTGAGAAGGCTCGCATTGCCGCCGGTCGCCGTCGTGTCCACCGACAGGCTTCTTTCGACCATCAATCGGTCGACCGCGATCGCGCCGGGCCGGCGTTCGCCGGGGGCGCAGGCCTGCAGACCCACGATCGGGCCGTCGCGTCGGGCGAGCCTGCGACTCCAGTTCCGAACGGTGGCCGCATCGCCGTGAACGAGCGCGGCGTCGCCGGCGGCCGACGCGAAGTCGGCGACGCGCCGCACCCGCTGCCGCACGGCAGCCGGCAGTCGGGCGTGCAACTGTTGTGCGCGCGGATTCTCGGGCCATACGGCGCTGGC
>CALLYQ010000426.1 GCA_937858875.1 uncultured Lautropia sp.
TCATCTGCTTGGTCTGTCCTCTGGAAAGTGTGTGCCGATAGGGGTGGATCTCAGCGATCCTTCGCGAACAGCTCGTCGAGCTTGCGCTCGTAGTCCCAGTAGCCGATCGAGTCGTACAGCTGCTGGCGCGTCTGCATCGTGTCGACGACCGCCTTCTGCGTGCCGTCGCGGCGCAGCGTCTCGTAGACGTTCTGCGCTGCCTTGTTCATCGCACGGAACGCCGACAGCGGGTACAGCACCATCGCCACGCCGACGTCGCGCAGCTCGTCGACGGTGAACAGCGGGGTCTGGCCGAACTCGGTGATGTTGGCGAGCACCGGCACCTTCACGGCGTCGACGAACTGCCGGTACATCTGCAGCTCGGTCATCGCCTCCGGAAAGATGCCGTCTGCACCGGCCTCCACGCAAGCCACCGCGCGCTCGATCGCCGCATCGAGTCCCTCGACGGCCAGCGCGTCGGTGCGCGCCATGATGAAGAACGAATCGTCGGTGCGCGCGTCGACGGCCGCCTTGATCCGGTCGACCATCTCCTGTTGCGGGACGATTTCCTTGCCGGGGCGATGGCCGCAGCGCTTGGCACCGACCTGGTCCTCGATGTGCATCGCGGCGGCGCCGAACTTGATCAGCGACTTGGTCGTGCGGGCGACGTTGAACGCCGACGAGCCGAAACCGGTGTCGACGTCGACCAGCAGCGGCAGGTCGCAGACGTCGGTGATCCGTCGCACGTCGGTCAGCACGTCGTCGAGGCCCGAAATGCCGAGATCGGGCAGGCCCAGCGAGCCGGCCGCCACGCCGCCGCCCGACAGGTAGACGGCGCGGAACCCGGCATTGCGCACGAGCAGCGCGTGGTTCGCATTGATTGCACCGGGGATCTGCAGCGGCTGCTCTTCGGCGAGCGCCTGTCGGAATTTCTGGCTGGCGGTGGCTGTCATCGTTGGGTCCGTGGTTCGGGTATGGCCGCGTTCAGGGCAGCAGGTGCTTGACGCCTTCGCGTTCCTCGAGCAGTTCGTTCAGCGTGGCGTCCATCTTCGAGCGGCTGAACTCGTCGATCTCGAGGTCGCGCACCAGCGTGTATTCGCCGCCCTCGCACAGGACCGGGAAGCCGTAGATCGTGTCCTCGGGGATGCCGTAGGAACCGTCGGACGGGATCCCCATCGTGACCCAGCGATCGCCGGCGCCCAGCGCCCAGTCGCGCATGTGGTCGATGGCCGCGTTGGCGGCCGATGCGGCCGACGACAGTCCGCGCGCCTCGATGATCGCCGCACCGCGCTTGCCGACGGTCGGGATGAAGGTATCGCGGTTCCACGCTTCGTCGTTGACCAGCGTCTTCGCCGGCTGGCCGGCGATCGCGGCGAAGCGGTAGTCGGGGTACATCGTCGGGCTGTGGTTGCCCCAGACGACGAGCTTTTCGATCGAGTCGACCGGCTTGCCGGTGCGCGCGGCCAGTTGCGACAGCGCCCGGTTGTGATCGAGGCGCAGCATCGCCGTGAAGTTCTTCTTCGGCAGGTTGGGGGCCGACTTCATCGCGATGTAGGCGTTCGTGTTGGCCGGGTTGCCGACGACCAGCACGCGCACGTCGCGGCTCGCCGCTTCGTCGAGCGCGCGGCCCTGGACCGTGAAGATCGCGCCGTTGGCTTCGAGCAGGTCCTTGCGTTCCATGCCCTTGGTGCGCGGACGGGCGCCGACCAGAAGCGCATAGTCGGCGTCCTTGAACGCGACCTTCGGATCGTCGGTGACGACGACGCCGGCCAGCAGCGGGAACGCGCAGTCTTCGAGTTCCATGACGACACCGCGGACCGCCGGCAGCGCCGGCGTGATGTCGAGCAGTTGCAGGATGATCGGCTGGTCCTTGCCGAGCATGTCGCCGTTGGCAATGCGGAAGAGCAGGCTGTAGCCGATCTGGCCGGCCGCGCCGGTGACGGCGACGCGCTTGACGGGTTTCATGTTCTGACCTTTGTGCGGGTGGAGGGCAAGAGCTCGGATGCCGGGTGCGGCAACGGGGTTCGCATCCCGGTGGCGCGACCGCGTGGAGGCGGGCGTCTCCCGGATGCGCCGGGAGTGTAGGGCGACCGCGTATCTCTGTCAAGCGCGCTCTATCTTATATAAGACATAAGAGGGTGGACTAAGGGGTCTGTCTCGTGTTCCAATCGGCGGATGATCGAACCACCGATTACCCCGGGCAGCGAAACCGGCTCGCGCCCCACGGGGCCGACCTTCGCGCCGCTGTACCGCCAGATCCAGGCGCTGCTGCTGCGCAGCCTGCAGCAGGGCGAGTGGAAGCCCGGCGAAGCGATCCCGAGCGAGACCGAGCTGGCTGTTCGCTACCGGGTCAGCCAGGGCACCGTCCGCAAGGCGATCGATGAACTGGCCGCC
>CALLYQ010000427.1 GCA_937858875.1 uncultured Lautropia sp.
ACTGAGAGCGTGAGCCGACGGTGACGCGGCCTGGACCGGCGCTGGTCAGCACGCTGCTGGTCCAGACGCTCGCCAGCCTGGTGCTGACCGCTCCGCCGGTGCTTGCGCCGGTGGTCGCGCCGACCCTCGGTTTCGGTGCCGACCGGGTCGGCCTGTTCGTCGGCGCCGCGTACCTGGCCGCGATGCTGTCGGGACTGGCGAGCGGCTACTGGGTCGCGCGGATCGGCGCCGTGCGCCTGAGCCAGGTCGCGATGCTGGCCTGCGCGCTCGGCGCGACGATCGCAGCCTCCGGCGAAATCCTGCTGCTGGCCCTTGCCGCCCCGATCATCGGCATCGGCTATGGCGTCATCAATCCGGCGGCCTCGAGCCTGCTGGCCCGGCATGCACCGCTGGCGCGCCGGGGCCTGTTCTTCTCGATCAAGCAGACCGGGGTTCCGCTCGGCGTTGCACTGGCCGGCCTGCTGCTCCCGCTGGGATTGCGCGCCATCGGATGGCGACCGTCGATCGTCGTGGCCGCGCTGCTGTGTGCGGCGACCGCGCTGGCGCTCAGACCGCTGGTCGCGAAGCTGGAACCGCCGAAGCCGCTGCCCGTCGACACCGACGCGGCCGTGGAGCAGCCTGCCGAGATTCCTCCGACCGCCGGACTGGCCACGGTCCTGCGCGATCCGGACTTGCGCCGGCTGAGCCTGACGTCGTTCGCGTTCGCGTTCACGCAACTATGCTTCGTGACCTTCCTCGTCTCGTACCTGAACCTCGAGCTGAGCCTGTCGCTGGCGACTGCGGCGGCGATCCTGGCCGGCTCGCAGATCGTCAGCACGATGGCGCGGATCGGCTGGGGCCATGTCGGCGACCGCTGGATCGACCCGGCCGCCCTGCTCGGGCTGCTCGGGCTGAGCATGGCCGCCGCCTGTGCCGGTTTGGGCTTGCTGGGCAGCGTCGCGGGAACGGGCGCAGGCACCGCCATGGTCGTGGCTGTGGCCGCCGTCTGCGCGGCCACGGCGATGGGCTGGAACGGCGTGTTCTTTGCCGAACTCGCACGCATGGCAGGCCGCTCGGAGATGGCGGCGCTCGCTGGCGCCTCGCAATTCTTCACGTTCTGCGGCAGCATGAGCGGGCCGGTCGTATACGCAGAAATCATCCGGCATGGCGGCAGTTACGGCGCAGCCTATCTGTCGCTGGCCCTTCTGCCGGGCGTGGCCGGGCTGGCGATGCTGAGGGCGACCTGCAAGCGCGGAGACCGTGCGCCTGCCGGGAGCCTGCGGTAAGACCAGCACATCGAGACAGAACGAGACGACGCGCCGGCCGATGAACGCCAGCCCTCCCAGCCCTGCACCCGAAGGCATCCCGGCCGGGGATGTTCTCGACTCGGGCCTGGCCCCGCGGCGTCGTGGCTTCGGCCTCGTCAAGCGCTTCTACGTGCCGCGCATCCTGGGGCTGGCCTGCGGTGCGCTATGCGTGGCCGCCGCGCTGCAGCAGGCTGGCGCGCCCGGCTGGCAATTCGGCCTGCTGCTGGCGCACGCACTGCTCTGGCCGCATCTGGCGTTCCGCTGGGCGATCGCGAGCCCGTCGCCCTACGAGGGCGAGCATCGAAACCTGATGGTCGACTCGGCCAGTTGCGGCTTCTGGGCGGCAGCGACAGGCTTCAACATCCTGCCCAGCGTGCAGCTGCTGACGATGGTCGGGATGAGCAACATTGCCGTCGGCGGCTGGCCGATGCTGGTGCGCGCATTGCCGATGCTCGTGGCCGGCATGCTGGTAGGCGCGCTCGTGCTCGACGTGCCACTGCAACTGGTGCCGAACCTGACCGTGGTCTTCGCCTGCGTGCCGTTCATGGTCATCTACCCGCTGCTGATCGGCGCCACGACCTACCACCTGTCGATGAAGCTCAGCCAGCAGAAGGATGCGCTGCGCGAGCTGCACGAGCACGACGCGCTGTCCGGCCTGTACAGCCGGGCGCACTGGGACAAGCGGCTGCACGAGGAATTCGAGCGCTTCCAGCGCTACGGTCGGCCGGTGAGCCTGATGCTGATGGATGTCGATCACTTCAAGACCGTGAACGACACCTGGGGGCACACGGCCGGCGACGAGGTGATCCGGCAACTCGGCAGCCTGCTCGCTGCCGGCTTGCGACCGGGCGACCTGGTCGGGCGCTACGGAGGCGAGGAGTTCGCGGCGATCCTGCCCGAAACGGACGCCGAGCAGGCGCGTGCGGCGGCCGAAAGGATCAAGGCCGCGCTGCACCACACGACGATGCCGATCGGCGGCGGGCTCATCGTGTCGATGAGTTTCGGCATCGCGACGCTGGACAGCGAAACCGCCGACTGCCAGCACTGGATCGAGCGGGCCGACAGCGCCCTGTACGCGGCCAAGCGCGCAGGCCGCAACCGGATCCGCATCAACGAGGCGCAGCCGCCGTCGCAGGCCGGCTGAACGATACGGCCGGCGGACTTGCGCCGGGCCTCAGGCTTCGGGCGCGCGGGTTTCCGCTGCGTCGGGGCTGTCCGGATCGGCGGGCACCCCCGCTTCGTTCTGGTCCGGGTCTTCGTGGCTCTGGCGGCCTTCGGCCTTGCGCTTCAGCTTTTCTTCTTTTTTCTGCTTCTTCGCGAGTTCCTTCTGCCGCTTGGCGAATGCATAGTTCGGCTTTGCCAATTCCGCTCCTGTGTTGCGTGGATGGAGGACTAGGAGGCTGTCGGACCATGGCAAGGGGTCGCGTTCGAGCCAGAAAGCCGCGAGGCAAGGCGCCGGTTCCGGTCGATAGCCGTAGC
>CALLYQ010000428.1 GCA_937858875.1 uncultured Lautropia sp.
CGAGAATTCGACCGGATTCGCGCCCCCGGCGGCGATGCCGAGCTTGGCCGCCTGCACCTGCGGGGCCAGCGACATCGAACACGGCGTGTTCTCGCCATGCGTGCTGGCCACGGCGACGAAGGGCAGCGCCAGCGATTCGTCGTCGGCGCCCATCGCGCGCAGGAAGGCACGATGCGGCAGGCGGTCGACGCCGTCGACCACGCGCCGCGAGGGCCAGCGCGCGGCGTCGGTGCTCCGGGTCGGCGCTTCGCCGCCCTGCGCGCCGACGGCGGCGCTCGTGTCCGGCCTGCTCCGGCCGTTCGCGCGCTGCCCGCTCATTGCGCGCCGCCTGCTTCGCGAGCGAATTCCTCGAGGATCTTCTCGCCGGATACGCCTCTGGCGTTGGCAGTCGCGATCCAGGCGTCGCGAAGCGCGGCGGTACGCGTCCTGACTTCGTCCAGGAAGGCTGCGTCGGCGCGCGTTTCCTCGATGCCGGCCGACTTCAGGTCGTGCATCGCCGCCTGGTCGGCCTTGTCCCAGGCCTGGCCGGCCATCCGTGCCATCGCCTCGCCGGCGTACTTGTCGATCGTGGCCTGATCTTCCTTCGACAGGCTGTCGAATTTCTTCGGGTTCATGAAGACCGCGTGCGTGTCGGCATAGAGCCCGCCCGGCACGGTGGTCATGTACTTCAGCGCGCCGGTCAGCTTGAACGCCGTCACCGACTCGGCCGGGAAGAAGATGCCGTCGACGACGCCGCCACTGAGCAGCTCGAACGCCTCGGTCGGCGGCTTGACCACCGGCGAAGCGCCGAGCGCCTCGGCCATCTCGAGCGAGATGCCGCCCGAGACCCGGATCTTCTGCCCGACGATGTCCGACGCCTGCGTGACCGGCTTGCGCGCGGTGAACACCATGCCCGGACCGTGCGCATGGATCGTCAGCAGCTTGACGCCCTTGTGCTCGTCGAACTGTCCGAAGTGCTTCGTGTACACGCGCCACGCAGCCACCGAACGGGCCGTCGCGCTGTCGGACAGCAGCGGCAGGTTCAGGAACTTGACCAGCGGGAACCGGTTTGCCAGGTGGCTGTGCGAGATGTACGAGATGTCGGCCAGGCCGTCGCGCACCGCGTCGAAGGAGCCGGGCGGGTTGCTGACCGCCTTGGGCAGGAAACGGAACTTGACCCGGCCCTCGGTCTCCTTCTCGATCTGCTGCGACCATGGCAGCAGAAAATCCTTGTTCAGCCCGTGCGTGACCGGCGCCCACGACGAAATGGTCAGCACCGTCTGCGCCTGCACCGGCAGCGCTGCCGCGGACAGGCAGGCCGCCGTCACGCCCAGTGCGAAAGACCAGCTCCGGATGCTCATCGTCGTTCTCCTCCGTGAAATCACGGCGCGTACTATACGCAATCGCTGTCGGACGCCGCGATCGCCATGTCCCAGAGATCCTGCGCGATCGGCCGTTCGCGTTCTTCGAGAACGTGGGCGACGAGCCCGGCCACGCGCCCGATCAGCGTCAGCCCCTTGCCGAACTCCGGCGACATGCCCATGTCGAGCAGCACCGCGCCCTTGCTGCCGGTGGCATTCAATGGAATCGGGCGTCCGGCTGCCCGGCTGACTGCGGCGGCCACCTGCAGCGCAAGACGGCAATGAACGCCGAAATAGCCGTTATCCCTGGCGATCTGCAGCGTCTTCTCGCAACGGGGATCGCCGTCGACATGGATCGGATGGCCAACCCCCGGGATCTTCCGGCGCTGCTCGCGATACCGCGCCACCTGCGCATCGGCGATTCGCGCGAGCGCCTCGTCGTGCAGCGTGTCCGCGGCCTCGACCCCTTGCAGTGCCTGCTGCAGGAAGCGCGCGCTGTATTCGACGGTTCCGAGGAACCTGCTGCCGGCACCGAGCAGGCCGGCCGCCACGGCGCCCTGCATCGACTCGGGCGCCCCATGCAGCGTCAGCCGCGTGGCCATCGCGCTGGGCGTCAGTCCGTGGTCGACTGCAGTCACCAGCGACAGGTTGATCATCCGGCGCAGCCGCTCGTCGGGGAAATGGCCGAGGATCGCCAGCGCCAGGACATCGACGAAGTCGTGCCGTTCCATCAGCTCGAGCAGGTCGTGGCCGCGGACACGTATGTGATCGGCATCGCCGCTGCCGATCATGCTCTTGTTCATCGGGATCCTCCTTCGACGCCGCCGACGATCTCGCGCCAGCGCGGCACCTCCGATTCGGCAAACGACTGGAACGCCTGGTCGGACAGGCCCATCGGGTGGCTGCCGATCTTCGCCATGGCTTCGAGGATCTGCGGATCTTCGGTTGCCTTCGCGATCGTTGCGGCCAGCTTTGCGACGATCGCATCGGGCGTTCCGGCCGGCACGAAGATCCCCGACCAGCCCTCGAGCGCGGCATCCGGGTAGCCAGCCTCGGCGATGGTCGGCACCTCGGGCAATATCGCCAGCCGGGCGCTGCCGTTGACGGCCAGCGCGCGCAACTTGCCCGCCTCGATCTGCGGCACGACGGTTTCCGCGTAGCTGAACATGATGTCCACGGTCCCAGCCAGGAGGTCGATCATCGACGACTTGCTGCTGTACGGCACATGGTTCAGTTCGGTGCCGGTCGCTTTCTGGAACCGGGCGGCGGCCAGATGCGTCTGCGTGCCCGCGCCGGACGAAGCGAACGTGATGTCGCCCGGCCGCTTCCTGGCCTGGTCGACGAGGCTCGAGACCGACATCAGCTCGCCGGCGGCGCTGGCCACCAGTACCGTCGATTGCCTGAACAGGGAATGCACGGCGCGCAGGTCGCGCGCCGGATCGAACTTCATCGTCGGCTGCAGCGCGAGATTGGCCGCCTGGGTGCCGTGCGTGCCGTACAGGATCGTGTAGCCGTCGGGCTCAGAGCGCGCCACGTATTCGGTGCCGATCGTGCCGCTGGCGCCCGGACGATTCGCGACGACGACCGGCTGACCGAAGGCGGCCGAGATCTCGCGAGCGATCAGCCGCCCCTGGTTGTCGGCGATGTTGCCGGTAGCGAACGGCACGACCAGCGTGATCGGTCGCGACGGGTAGTCCGATGCGTCGTTCGCTGCGGCAGCCGGCGCCGTCATCGCCATCGTGGCCACGGCCGTTGCCGCAGCGACGACGAACGCGACGGCCTGCGCCGAGGCAAAGGATCGCCCCGGCACCTTGTAGTGTGCTTTCATTTCCGGTTTTCCTCCGAGGATCGGGCCGGCGAGGCAGCCCGGATATTCGTGCTCGTGCGTCAGTACGAGTGGCGGCCAGCGGTTGCCCCCGCGTCGACCGGCAGCACGGCGCCGGTCACCCATTGCGCTTCGTCGCTCACGAGGTAGCGGATCGCGTGGCCGACATCCCAGCCACTGCCCTCGGTCTGCAGGAACGAGCGCTTGCGACGCACTTCGCGGGTTTCTTCGCTCATCCCGCGCGCATAGACCATCGGCGTGTGCACCATCCCGGGCGCGACGCAGTTGACGCGGATGCCCTGCGCGCCATGATGGGCGGCCATCGCACGCGTCATGTTGACGACCGCGCCTTTCGAGGTCGGATACAGCAGGCTCGGATGCCCACCGATCAGGCCTGCGACCGAGGCCATGTTGACGATCGCGCCCTTCCCGAGCGCCGCCATGTGCGGGATGCTGTGACGGGACGTCATCATCATCGACGTGACGTTGATCCGCAGCGCCTCGTCCCAGGCCTGCAGATCGACGTCGACCGCGGTGCCGGCCGGCCCGCCGATGCCGACGTTGTTGACCAGGATGTCGAGCCGGCCCCACGTGTCGACTGCGTGCGCGACGGCCGCGGCGCAGTCGGCATCGCGGCTCACGTCGCAGGTGAAGACTTCGGCGACACCGCCGTCGTCCTCGATCATCCGGGCCGTGACTCGCGCCCATTCGGCGACCGCATCGACCAGCAGCACGCGCGCGCCGTCGCGAGCCAGCAGGATGGCGGCGGCTCGTCCGTTGCCGATGCCGTCGGCACGCGAACCGGCGCCGGTCACGATCGCCACGCGACCGGCGAGGCTGCGGTCGGGCACTTCAGGAATCCGTTCCATTGCTTCTCCCCGGTTCTCAGTTGATCGCTCGACGCAGATCGCCCCAGTAGCGCTCGCGCAGCCGCTTCTTGTCGGGTTTGCCGAGCGTCGTCAGCGGCAGGCTGTCGACGATCTCGAAGCTCTTCGGCGTCTGCACGGCGCCTTTGGCGCGCCGGACCTGCGAGCGGATCTCCTCGACGTCGATCGACGCGCCCGGACGGGGCACGATGACCGCCCGGACCGCCTCGCCCCACTGTTCGTGCGGCACGCCGATGACCGCCACGGCGGCGACGGCCGGGTGCTGCGCGATGACGTCCTCGACTTCCTTCGGATAGACGTTGAAGCCGCCGCTGACGATCATGTCCTTGCGGCGATCGACCAGGTAGTAGTAGCCGTGGGTGTCGCGCCGCGCCATGTCGCCGGTATGCAGCCAGCCGTTGCGCAGCACTTCGGCCGTGAGTTCGGGCTGCTTCCAGTAGCCGTCCATCACGAGCGGGCCACGCACGCACAGTTCGCCGGTTTCGCCTTCGGGCACCGGCTCGTCGTTTTCGTCGAGCAGCGCGACGGTCAGGCCCGGATACGGCATCCCGGCCGAGGCCAGCACGTCGATGTCGGTGCGGCGATGATCGTCCGGCGTCAGGTGCAGGATGTTGCTCGGACACTCGGTCTGCCCGTAGCTCTGCGCCAGCACTGGCCCGATTCGCTGCATCGCCTCGCGGATTCGTGCCGGCGACATCGGCGCCGCGCCATACGACAGCATCTTCAGTGACGAGAAGTCGGCGCTCGCGCATCGTGGATGATCGAGCAGGCGGTAGATCATCGTCGGCACGAGGAAGGCCACCGTGGCCCGGTGCGTCTCGAGCGCCGCGATGAAGCGCTCGGGATCGAAGCCTCGCTGCAGGATGAAGCTTCCGCCGGAAGCCAGCGTCGGAACGATCATCGCGCCGGCGCCGTGCGAGATCGGCGTCGGGCACAGCACGCGGGGAGCGGCCGGCAGATTGCGCGCGGCCATCAGCGTGAGTGCCTGCATCAGCACCGAGCGACCGGCGAGCATGACGCCCTTCGGCTTGCCGGTGGTCCCGCCCGTATAGGCCAGGCGGATCACGTCTTGCGGCCCGGCCTCGCAGACGAGCGGCGCCGGATCGAAGGTGCCGGCCAGCGCCCAGAAGTCGGCCAGGCCGGCAACGGCGGCATGCGAGAACCAGCAAGCCACGCCGTCCGACACTCGCTGCAGCTCGATCGCGCGCTCGGCGTGCTCGGGATCGGCGATGAATACCGAAGGTTCGGCATCGGCAACGATGTATGCATGGTCGTCGAAGCCGCCCTGCGCGTGCAGCGTGACCGAGCGCAAGCCCATCAGGTAGGCCGCCGCCATCACTGCAAAGACTTCGAAACGATTGCCCGACAACTGCATCACGCCGTCGCCGCGGCGCAGGCCGAGCGAGCGGAACGCGGCGATCGCCTGGCCGATCCGCGTTCCGAGCTCGGCGTAGCCGATGCGGCGCTGGTCGTCGACGAACGCGATCCGGTCCGGATAGCGAGCGATCGCCGTGGCGATCATGTCGCCGATCGTGCCGCCTCGTGCTGTCGTCATCGCTGCGCGGCTCCGGCGGCGTCGACGGCGAGCTTCCAGCGCCCGAGTTCGTCCTTGATCCACTGGCCGAAACGCTCGGGCGGTCCGCCTTGCGGCTCGCCACCGGTTTCGGCGATCCGCTGCATGACTTCCGGCGATTTCAGTGCCTCGTTGGCCACCGCATTGAGCTTGCGAACGATCTCGGCGGGAACGCCCCTGGGCGCCACGAGGCCGCCCCAGGCGGCAACCTGGAAGCCCTGGAGCCCCTGCGAATCGACGGTCGGCAGTTCGGGCAATGCGGCCGCCGATTCCAGCGAGGTCACTGCGAGCGCCCGGATCTGGCCGTTGCGAATGAACGGCAGCGAGGCCGAAATCGTATCGATGCTGAAATCGACCTGACCCGACATCAGGTCGTTCAGCGCCAGCGAGCTTCCCCGATACGGGACGTGCAAGGCCTCGATGCCGGCCTGCCGTGCGAACATCGCGCCCGCCAGGTGCTGCGTGCTGCCGAGGCCCGCCGAAGCGTAGGACAGCCCGCCTGGACGCGACCTGGCGATCTCGATCAGTTCGGCGACCGAACCGGCGCCGAGGTCGTTGCGCGTCAGCACGACGAGCGTCGTGCGGCTGCCGTAGATGATCGGTTCGAAATCGGCGACCGGATCGTAGGGCAGCTTGGCGTACACGTTCGGGTTGATGCCGTGCACGGTGCTGGTCGTATAAAAGATCGTGTAGCCGTCGGGCGCGCTTCGCGCCACGTGCTCGGCCGCGATGCTGCCCGACGCCCCCGGCTTGTTCTCCACGACGATCGGCTGGCCGAGCAGCTGACCCATCTTCTGCGCAAGCAGCCGCGCAGAATTGTCCGTCGCGCCACCGGGCGGAAAGCCCAGCACCAGCCGGATCGGCCGTTCCGGGTAAGCGGCCTGCGCGAAAGACGGCAAGGCCGCACCGAGCAGTACGGCGCCGATCGAAGCCTTGAGCAGCCCGCGCCGCGCAGGGCGGAGGCGGTCGCTGCGTTCGCGGGTCAGGCCGGAGGACACGCGCGGCGGAAAATCGTTCTTGTCCATTGCTGTCTCATTTCCTCTGGTGGATACATTGGCAAGCCGATGAATCGATTCCAACGTGCGCATGATAATATGCAATGAATCGATTCATCAAGCCTTTTTCTCCGCTCACGCCGGTAGCCGATGCAACAAAGAAAGGTACGGATCCACGATGTCGCCAAGCTGGCCGGCGTATCGGTCGGCAGCGCATCGCGGGTGATCAACGACGCTGCGAACGTGTCTCCGACCGTTCGCGCCAAGGTCGAGCAAGCGATCGACATCCTCGGCTATGCGCCCAGCCACGCCGCGCGCACGCTGCGCTCGCGCGTGAGCAAGACGGTCGGCTGCCTGTTCTCAGACGTGACCAATCCGCTCTACGCGCGCGCGTTCAGGGCCATCGAGGAAAGCCTGCGCAGCGACGGCTACATGCTGCTGCTGGCCAACGGCCTGAACGAAGTCGAACGCGAAATCGAGATCCTGCGCATGTTCCAGCAGCGAGGCATGGACGGCGTGATCTACGCGCCGAGCAACGAAAACGACCCCCGCATCGTCGAACTCGTCGAAAGCCTGCCGATGCCGGTCGTGCTCTACGACCGCGAGATCGCCGCTCGCGCCGACGCCGTTCTGTTCGACCATAGCCACGGGGTTCAGGAGGTCTGCAGGCGCCTGTTCGAGTTCGGGCACCGGCGCATCGCGCTGGCCCTCTGGGATGCCGGCAGCCGTCCGGTGCGCCATCGCATCGCCGGTTATCGGGCCGCCTACCGGGAAGCGGGCCTGCCGGTGCCCGAGCTGATCCTTACACGGCAGAGCTCGACCGGCTCGGTGTTCGAGGACCTGTTCGAGCTGCTCGGCAAGTCGGACCCGCCTACGGCGCTCCTCGCCCAGGGGACGCACATCCTGGTCAGCGCGCTGCGGGCGATCGTCCGGACCGGCCGTCGGATCCCGCAGGACTTCTCGGTCGTCGGCATCGGCGACACCGATTTCACGCAGACCTACGAACCGGCCATCTCGGTGATGCGCACGCCGACCGAACTCGTTGCAGCGCGAGCGAAGGACCTGCTTCTCGATCGGGTCTCGGGGCGCGTGCCGAGGCAGGCGCCGTCGCGCCACTGCCTGGTGCCCTATCAGATCATCGACCGCGATTCCTGGGGGCCGGTGCTGCCGGCCGCGACGGCATCCTGCCAATAGCGGAACGCCGTGTCGCCGATGCCGCAATCCGGCTCCGAGCTGCGCAGCGCCAGCAGGCAAGCCAGCAAGTGCCCGGCTTCGTCGCGCAGTCCCAGCGCGCACAAGCACTTCAAAATTCGCGTGATCCGCAGGTCGTTATGCGTGCCCTGCGTGAACCAGTTGCCTTTGCGCCGCAGCCAGTTCGGCCCCTTGTCGATACGGCCGTCGCGCCGCTCGAGTCCATAGAACGACAGCATCCGGTCCAGGCTGGCGCGCAGCCGGACTCGCAGCGCTTCGTCGGCCGCGAACTCCGCGACCAGCGCATCGTTTATCACCGGCGCACGCGGATTCACGCCGCTCGCCTCGCGCAGCGGAAAGACCCACTGGATGTAGTCGTGCGTGTACTCGAGCCGGTCGTCGTCGTACCCGAGGATCTCGTCGAGACGACGACCGCGGTGATCCGTACCACTTCCACGCAGAAAGGCGAGCAGTTCGGTCATGGGCTGTCCGCCGACGCATTCATCCGATAATCCCCCGATGGCCCGCTTCAAGCAACTCGAAACCTTCGTCTCCGTCGCCACGCGCGGCAGCCTGTCGGCCGCCGCCCAGGCCGAGGGCGTGGCGCCGGCGGTGATCGGCCGACGCATCGACGCGCTCGAGGAACGTCTCGGCGTGAAGCTGCTGGTGCGCACGACGCGGCGGATCACGCTGACCTTCGAGGGCAGCGCCTTCCTCGAGGACTGCCAGCGCATCCTGCACGAGCTGCACAACGCCGAGGCCTCGGTTTCGCTGGGCGGGATCAAGGCCAGCGGTCACCTGCGCGTGACCGCC
>CALLYQ010000429.1 GCA_937858875.1 uncultured Lautropia sp.
GTGGTCGGGCAGACTGCCGCCGTCGTGGCGAGCCGCCGTCAGGCCGAGGACCTGGCCGATGCCCAGGCCGCCATCGAAGCCGATCCCTTCGTGCAGTCGCTGCTCGAGGATTTCGGCGGCACCATCGTTCCCGGTTCGGTGCGCCCGCTCGCCGAACCCGAATCCCCCGCAGGAGAATCGCATGCTTAAGGGACAACTGGCTGGCCTGATGAAGCAGGCCCAGCAGATGCAGGAAAACATGAAGAAGGCGCAGGAGCAGTTGGCCTCGATCGAGGTCGAGGGCCAGTCCGGCGCCGGCCTCGTCAAGGTCACGATGACCTGCCGCAACGACGTCAAGCGGATCAGCATCGATCCGAGCCTGATGGGCGACGACAAGGAGATGCTCGAGGACCTGGTCGTCGCGGCGATGAACGACGCGCTGCGCCGCGCCGAGCAGACCGCGTCCGAGAAGATGGGCTCGATGACGGCCGGCATGGGCTTGCCGCCCGGCTTCAAGCTGCCGTTCTGATCGAGCACGTCGGCGCGGCCACGCGATGCGGGTGACGGCGGTGAGACGCCAGTGAAGGGGCCGGCGCCGCTCGAGGCGCTGACGGCGGCGCTGCGCCGGCTGCCCGGCGTCGGCGCGCGCACCGCGCAGCGCTTCGCTTATCACCTGCTGCAGCACGACCGCGAAGGCGCGGGCTTGCTGTCGCGCGCGCTCGGCGACGCCGTCGCGCGGATCCGGCACTGCGCCCGCTGCAATACCTTCACCGAACTCGAGATCTGCGAGACCTGCGCGTCGCCGCGGCGCGATCCGTCGGTGTTGTGCGTGGTCGAGACACCGGCCGACCAGCTGATGGTCGAGCAGACGATGTCGTTTCCCGGCCTGTACTTCGTGCTGATGGGCCGGCTGTCGCCGCTCGACGGCATCGGCCCGAAGCAGATCGGCCTCGAACGGCTGCTCGAACGTGCATCCGACCCCGCGCTGCGCGAGGTGATCCTGGCCACGAACTTCACGCAGGAAGGCGAGGCCACCGCGCACTACATCGGCGAGCTTCTGCGCGCCCGCGGCATCGGCGTGTCGCGGCTGGCACGCGGCGTGCCGGTGGGCAGCGAGCTCGAATACGTGGATCCGAGCACGATCGCGCAGGCGCTGCGCGACCGGCGCCCGGTGTCCGGGTAGGCAAGTGAACAGATGACTACCAGCAAGCCCGATTCCACCAGCAAGCCCGATTCCACGGGACCGTTGGCCGGCCTGCGCGTGCTCGAACTCGGGCAACTGATCGCCGGGCCGTTCGCGGCGCGGATGATGGCCGACTTCGGTGCCGACGTGATCAAGGTCGAGCCGCCGGCGCGCAGGGGACAGACGGGCGGCGACCCGCCGGGCGGCGAACCGCCGGGCGGCGAACCGCCGGGCGGCGACCCGCTGCGCAAGTGGCGCAAGCTGCATCCCGACGATCCGTCGGGCACCTCGCTTTGGTGGTCGGTGCAGGCGCGCAACAAGCGCTCGGTCACCGTGGACCTGAAGAAGCCGGCCGGCCAGCGCATCGTGCGCGAACTGTCCGCGAAGGCAGACATCGTCATCGAGAACTTCCGGCCGGGCGCGCTCGAAAAATGGGGGCTCGGCTACGAAGACCTGGCCGCCGAAAACCCTGGTCTGGTGCTGGTGCGGCTGTCCGGATACGGCCAGAGCGGCCCCTATCGCGACCGGCCGGGCTTCGGCGCGATCGCCGAGTCGATGGGCGGCATGCGCTACGTGACTGGCTTCCCGGATCGTCCGCCGGTGCGGATGAACCTGTCGATCGGCGATTCGCTGGCGGCGCTGCACGCGGTCATCGGCGCGTTGATTGCGCTGCACCATCGCAAGAGTACCGGTCGCGGCCAGGTCGTCGACGTCGCGCTGTACGAAGCCGTGTTCAACATGATGGAGAGCACGCTGCCCGAGTTCGACCGCTACGGCATCGTGCGCGAACGCACGGGCACGAACCTGACCGGGATCGTGCCGTCGAATACCTATCCGACGGCCGACGGTCGCCATATCGTCATCGGCGGCAACGGCGATTCGATCTTCAAGCGGCTGATGCGCGCGATCGACCGCGCCGACCTCGCCGACGACCCGACGCTGGCCAGCAACGCCGGCCGGGCCGAGCGCGCCGACGAGATCGACGCTGCGATCGCCGCCTGGACCTCCCGGCACTCGCTCGACGAGGGGCTCGACGCGATGGCCCGCGCCGACGTGCCGAGCGGACGCATCTACAGCGTCGCAGACATGGTGTCCGACCCGCAGTACCTGGCGCGGCAGATGATCGAACGCGTCGCGCTTGCCGATGGCACGCCGCTGGCGATGCCGGCCGTCGTGCCCAAGCTGTCGGACACGCCGGGCGGCACGCGCTGGGCGGGCCCCGAGCTCGGCGCGCACACCGACGAAGTGCTCGAAGGGCTCGGCTACGACCGCGAGGCGATCGAGGCCTTGCGACGCGACGGGGCCATTTGAGCGCCGAGGCATTCGAGCGCTGAGTTAATCTCCTCGCCACAGCCAACCGGGATCGCCTGGCTTCGGGCCAGCGTGAGCCTTCAATGTGGAGACACCCATGCGCAGAACCTTCCTCGCTTCGATGCTGGCTGTGCCGGCGATCGTCGCGCTGCCCGCCAGCGTTTTCGCGCAGGCGATCGAGAAGAAGAAGCTCACGATCGCCGTCGGCGGCAAGAACCTGTTCTATTACCTGCCGCTGACGATCGCCGAGCAACTCGGCTACTTCAAGGACGAAGGCCTGGACGTCGAGATCGTCGATTTCGCCGGCGGCTCGGCGGCGCTGCGTGCCGTGGTCGGGGGTTCGGCCGACGTCGTCTCGGGCGCCTACGAGCACACGATCAACCTGCAGTCGAAGGGCCAGTTCTTCAGCGAGTTCGTGCTTCAGGGGCGCGCGCCGCAGATCGTGCTGGCGGTGTCGACGAAGACGATGCCCGACTACAAGGAGATCGGCGACCTGCGGGGCAAGAAGATCGGCGTCACGGCGCCGGGATCGTCGACGAACATGATGGCCAACTACGTGCTGGCCAAGGGCGGGCTGAAACCGAGCGATGTGTCCTTCATCGGCGTCGGCGCCGGCAAGGGTGCGCTGGCGGCCGTCCAGTCGGGACAGGTCGACGCGATCGCGAACCTCGACCCCGTGATCTCGATGCTGCAGCAGGAGGGCGCGCTGAAGCTCGTCTCCGACACGCGCACGCTCGCCGAGACCGACGCCGTGTTCGGCGGGCCGATGCCCTCCGGCTGCCTGTACGCGCCGGCCGAATTCATCCGGAAGAACCCGAACACCACACAGGCGCTGACCAACGCGATGGTGCGCGCGCTGAAATGGCTGCAGCAGGCCGGACCCTCGGACATCGTGAAGACGGTGCCCGAGAGCTACCTGCTCGGCGACCGGGCCCTGTACCTGGCCGCCTGGAACAACGTGCGCGAGGCGATCTCGCCCGACGGATTGCTGCCCGAGGCGGGTGCGCAGACGGCGCTGCGCACGCTGCAGGCCTTCGATCCGTCCTTGCAGGGCAAGCCGATCGACCTGTCGAAGACCTACACGAACGAGTTCGTCCGCAAGGCGCTCGACAAGCTGAAGTGAGCGCCGCGGTGCCCGCGCTGGCCCTCGACGGCGTGACCTGCACCTTCGTTTCCCGCGACGATCCGGGCCAGCGCTACACGGCGGTGCGCGACGTCACGCTGCATGTTGCGCCGGGCGAATTCGTCTCGGTGGTCGGGCCGACCGGCTGCGGCAAGTCGACGCTGCTGAACGTGGGCGCCGGGCTGCTGGAACCGTCGGCCGGCACCGTGCACGTGTTCGGCGAGCCGCTGCGGGGCATCAACGCGCGTGCCGGCTACATGTTCCAGTCCGAGGCGCTGATGCCCTGGCGCAGCGCGCTGGCCAACGTCACGGCGGGGCTGCAGTTCCGCGGCGTGCCCGACGCCGCCGCGCGCGAGCAGGGCGAGGAGTGGCTGCGCCGCGTCGGTCTCGGCGGTTTCGGCGACCGCTATCCGCACCAGCTTTCGGGCGGCATGCGCAAGCGCGTCGCACTCGCGCAGACGCTGATCCTCGACCCCGACATCATCCTGATGGACGAGCCGTGCTCG
>CALLYQ010000430.1 GCA_937858875.1 uncultured Lautropia sp.
GAGCCGCTGCTGCGCCGCTTCGGCGCCGAGCGGCAGGTCCGCTGCTGGTATCCGCTGGAGCAGGCATGAACGACTTGCGATCCCCCGCACCCACGCTCGAGGTCGACGGCCTGGTCGTCGTATACCCGTTGCAGGACGGGCGCTGGCTGCGCGCCGTCGACGACGTTTCCTTCGGTCTGGCTGCCGGCGAGGCGCTGGCGCTGGTCGGCGAGTCGGGCTGCGGCAAGTCGTCGATCGTGCGCGCGCTGATGCAGCTGTCGCCGCACAGCCGGGGCCGCGTGCGGATCGCGGGTACCGAACTGGGCCGGCTCTCGCGCAAGGAGTTGAAGCGGCTGCGGCCCCGCTTCCAGATGATCTTCCAGGATCCGATCTCGTCGCTGAATCCGCGCAGGCGCATCCGCGACATCCTCGAAGCGCCGCTGCGGATCAACGGCCGGCTCGAGCGCGCCGAACAGGCAAAGCGGATCCGCGCCGTCCTCGAGCTCGTCGGGCTCGATCCGGACAGCACGCTGGAGCGCTATCCGCACGAATTCTCGGGCGGCCAGTGCCAGCGCATCTCGATCGCAAGGGCGCTGGTGCTCGAACCGATGCTGCTCGTCTGCGACGAGCCGGTCTCGGCGCTCGACGTCTCGGTGCGCGCGCAAGTGCTGAACGTGCTGAACGAGCTGCGCACCCGGCTCGGGCTGAGCATGCTGATGATCACGCACGACCTCGCCGTCGTGCGCAACACGGCCGATCGGGTCGCGGTGATGTACCTGGGCCGCATCTGCGAGATCGGCGCCGCCGACGACGTGCTGTCGCGGCCCGCGCATCCGTATACGGCCTGCCTGCTCAGCGCGGTGCCGATCGCCGACCCCGATCGCAGCGTTCGCCGGATCGAACTGAAAGGCGAGATTCCGTCGCCGATGTCGATCGGCAGCGGCTGCCGGTTCCGCTCGCGCTGCCCCGCCGCACGCGAGCCGTGCGCAACGTCCGAGCCCGGCCTGAACGACGACGGCCATGGGCGCAGCGTCGCCTGCCATTTCCCGTTTGCGGTGCAGGCCTGAGAGCGTGAGAAGGCGCTGCGCCGACCGATCGATCGTTTCATCAAGCAACCACAAAGGAGACTCGAATGGACAAGACCCCGAAGATTCCGGCAGCCGTCTCGCTGCTGGCGCTCGCGCTCGGTGCCGCGCTCGGCCTGGCATCGCCGTCCGATGCGCTGGCGCAGAAGCGCGGCGGCACGCTGACGATCGCGACCGAGGCCGAGTTCAACGGCTTCAACCACCGCAAGGCGAAGATCTTCAATCAGAACACGTCGACGCCTGCTTCGGCGGTCATGGAAACGCTGTTCGCCTACGAGGAGGCCGAGATCGTTCCGCGGCTTGGCCTCGAGCTGACCGAGGCAGCGGATCGGCTGAGCGCGGTCGTCAAGCTGCGCCAGGGCGTCAGCTTCCACGACGGCACGCCGTTCAACGCCGACGCCGTCGCCTTCCACTACAGCTGGCTGATGGCGCCGGATTCCGGCGTGAACACGTCGATGCTGGCGCCGATCAAGGCGGTCGAGAAGATCGACGACCACAGCGTGCGCTTCGTGCTGCACCACCCGTGGACGGCACTGCGCTCGGTGCTGGCGCTCGAGCACCTGATGAACTTCATCGGGTCGCCGACCGCGCTGCAGAACGATCCGGAGGGTTTCCACCGCAAGCCGATCGGCACCGGCCCCTTCGTCTTTCGCGAGTGGCGAGCCGGCGACAGCGTGACGATGGAGCGCAACGCCGACTACTGGGACAAGTCGCTGCCCTACCTCGATCGCGTCGTCTACCGGATCCTGCCCGACGGCAACACGCGCTACCAGAGCATCAAGTCCGGCGAGATCGACATCGGCCGGATGGACGTGGCCGCGCACGTGGTCGACGCGAAGAAGGCCGACGGCCTCGTCGTCCACGAATACGAGGGCTCGGGCGGGATCATGTGGAACTTCAATCATTCGAAGCCGCCGTTCGACGACGCCCGGGTACGCGCCGCGGTCGTGCACGCGTTCAACGGTCCGGCGATGGTCGACTCTTTCTACCTGGGTACGACGAACGTGTCGGCCGACCTGCTCGGCGCACGTTCCGACTGGCATTGCCCGAACCTCGACTGGCGCGGCTACGACCTCGAGAAAGCCCGGGCGCTGGTCAAGGAAGTGGGCAAGCCGATCAGCTTCCAGCTGACGACGACGAACACGCCGGCCGGGCGCCGCCAGGCTGCGATGGTCCAGCAGTTCGTCAAGCAGGCCGGCATGGAAGCCGAGATCCGGATGGTCGAGCAGAGCCAGAACGTGCGCGTCGGACTGAGCGGCGACTACGAAATGGACGTCTGGCGCTTCTCCGACATCGGCGGCGACCCCGACCTGGTGCTGTCCTATTACTTCAGCAACAAGACCGGCAAGGCGGTGCCGCGGCACGACGCCTCGCGGATCGATCCGATCCTCGATCGCGCGCGGATGGAGACCGACCGTGACGCGCGCCACCGGATGTACTGCGAGGTCGCGAAGATCGTTTCCGACGAGGCGGTGTCACTGATCCCGGTGCGCATGACCTACTTCGCGATCGCGCAGCCCTACGTCAAGGACGTGCCCGCGTTGCAGAACAGCCTGATTCGTCCGCGTTCGATCTGGCTCGACAAGTGATGCCGACTGGAGATTGCATGCCCCGTGTGCCCTACCCCGACCTCGAACAGGCGCCGCCCAGCTATCGTGCGCTGCTCGAATCGCGCAAGCCACTGAACCTGTACCGGATGCTCGCGCACGCCGGGCCCGCCGCCGAGGGCTTCCTCGCGCTGGGCGGCGCGCTGCTGCGCAAGGGCGCGCTCGACCCGAAGCTGCGCGAACTGGCGATCATCCGCGTCGGCGTGCTCAGCGGCGCCAGCTACGAGGTCCACCAGCATCGGCGCCTGGCGCGTTCGATCGGGCTGCCCGACGAGAAGATCGATGCGATCGCCACCGGTGCGGGGGCCGCGCCTTTCGACGAACTCGAGAATCTGGTGCTCGAGTTCACCGACACCGTCGTCAACGAGGTCAAGGCGCCCGATGCGCTGTTCGAGAAGGTGCTCGCGCATCTCGACCACCGGCGGATGGCCGAACTCGTGATGACGATCGGCTTCTACATGCTGGTCAGCCGCTTTCTCGAAAACTTCGAAGTCGAGATCGAATCGCCCGAAGTCGGCACGACGCAGGCTGCCGGATGAATTCCTTCCCCATGAATCAAGGAGATGCCTGATGCATCTGGCTCCAACCGAAATCGACCCTTCACGTCAGGTGCATGCCGAAGCGCTCGGGAAGGCCGAGCGGCACGGGCGGCTGCGCGGTCGACGAATCGTCGTCGTCGGCGCCGGCCAGCGGCCGATTCCCGAAGCCGAGCCGCCGGTCGGCAACGGGCGTGCGATCTCGCTGCTGTTTGCCCGAGAGGGCGCCTCGCTGGCCTGCGTCGACATCTCGCGCGAGGCTGTCGAGGCCACCTGCGCGAGCGTCGAAGCCGAAGGCGGCAAGGCGGTCAGCGAACTCGCCGACGTTTCCGATCCCGCTGCACTCGCGCCGCTCATCGCGCGCTGCGCCGACCGCCTGGGCGGGCTCGACGCCGGTCAGGGCGCCGTCGCGGATCAGGTCCTCG
>CALLYQ010000431.1 GCA_937858875.1 uncultured Lautropia sp.
TCGGGCCGGTCGACGAAGAAGCACACCGGACCTTCGCCGCCGGCTGGGCCGGGGCCGACGCGGTGGCCGCGCTCTACGACGGGCGCGACTACGGCAAGGCGATCCGCGAGATCATGGCCTATGCGGATCGCGTCAACGAATACATCGATTCACGCAAGCCCTGGGAGCTTGCGAAGGATCCGGACAAGGCCGGCGCGCTGCATGTCGTCTGCTCGACCGCGCTGCGCGCCTTCGCCGACCTGGTGCTGCTGCTGGCGCCGGTGTTGCCGGCGACCGCCGAGCGGGCCGGCGCGATGCTCAGGCTGCCGTCGAGCGCATGGTCGGCGATCGGACGGCCGCTGCCCGAGGGGCACGGGATCGAGCCGTACAAGCACCTGATGACCCGCGTCGACCCGAAGCAGCTCGATGCGCTGTTCGACCTGCCCGAGGCCGGGTCGGAGGCGGGCGCCGCTTCGGCCGATACGCCCGCCAAGGCCCGGGCCGACACCAAAGGCGGCAAGGCAAAAAAAACCGGCGCCGCTTCGGCAGGTGCTCAGGCGGACGGCGACGGAATCATCGGCATCGACGAGTTCGCCAGGGTCGACCTGCGCGTCGCGAAGATCCTGGACTGCGAGGCGGTCGAGGGCTCGGAGAAGCTGTTGCGCCTGACGCTCGACGTCGGCGAGGAGCGCCCGCGCAACGTCTTCTCCGGCATCCGCTCGGCCTACGCGCCGGAGCAACTCGTCGGGCGCTACGCGATCGTCGTCGCCAACCTGGCGCCGCGCAAGATGAAATTCGGCGTCTCCGAGGGCATGGTGCTGTCGGCCGGCTGGAACGACCCGGCCAAAGGTGCCGGCCTGTTCCTGCTCGATGTCCACGAAGGAGCCGAACCCGGCATGAAGATCAGCTGAGAGCGCGACGTGAAAAGCGCGCTGCTCGCCTCGATTCGTTTCCGTCCGAAGCTGGTCGACAGCCTGCGCGGCTATTCGCGCGACGACCTGCGCGCCGACATCTCGGCCGGCATCACGGTCGGCGTGGTCGCGCTGCCGCTGGCGATGGCCTTCGGGATCGCCAGCGGCGTCAAACCCGAACAGGGCATCTTCACGGCCATCCTCGGCGGTTTCCTGGTCGCCGCACTGGGCGGCTCGAAAGTCCAGATCGGTGGCCCGGCCGGCGCTTTCGTCGTGCTTCTGTACTCGATCGTCGAGCGCTACGGCCTCGGCGGCCTGCTGCTGTCGACGATGATGGCCGGCGTGCTGCTGTTCGCGATGGGCGCGCTGCGGCTGGGGAATCTGATCCGCTTCATTCCGGTATCGATCGTCATCGGATTCACGAACGGCATCGCGGTGATCATCGCGCTGCAGCAGGTCAAGGACTTCCTCGGCCTCGACATCCCGAAGATGCCGGCCAACTTCTTCTCGCAGCTGAGCGCGATCGGCGGCGCGCTGGACACCGTCAACTGGAGCGCACTGACGCTCGGCATCGTCTCGCTGGCCATCGTGGTGCTGTGGCCGAAGTCGTACCAGCAGAACGACGCACGCTGGCGCGTCTGGATGGCGAACCTGCCGGGCACCATCGTCGTGCTCGTGCTCGCCACGCTGGCCGTCTCGGTGGGCGGGCTCCAGGTCGAGACGATCGGATCGCGCTTCGGCGGCATTCCGCAGTCGCTGCCTCCGCTGCAGTTGCCGTCGCTGGATTGGGAAACCGCGCAGCGGCTGGCCATTCCGACCTTGTCGATCGCGCTGCTCGGGGCGATCGAGTCGCTGCTGTGCGCGCGCGTGGCCGACGGCATGACCGAGGACCGCCACGATCCGAACCAGGAGCTGATGGCGCAGGGCGTGGCGAACTTCGCCGTGCCCTTCTTCGGCGGCATCGCGGTGACCGGCACCGTCGCGCGCACGGTGACCAACATCCGCTCCGGTGCGCGCACGCCGATCGCCGGGATCGTCCACTGCCTGACGCTGCTGCTGATCGTGCTCGCGCTGGCGCCGCTGGCCTCCGACATCCCGCTGGCGACGCTGGCCGCGATCCTGCTGTCGGTCGCCTGGAACATGGGCGACTGGGGCGAATTCGCGCGGCTTCGGCAGTTCTCGATCAACTACCGGGCCGTGCTTCTGAGCACCTTCCTGCTCACGGTGGTCTTCGACGTCACGGTCGGCGTGCAGTTCGGACTCGTGCTGGCCGCGCTGATGTTCATCTTCCGGATTTCGTCGCTGACGCGCGTCGAGGAACTGATGCTGCCCGCCGTGCATGCCCGCACCGCCGACGGCAAGCACGTCGCCGCCTATCGCGTGTTCGGCTCGCTGTTCTTCGGCTCGGTGACGAAGCTCGAGCAGTTGCTCGACCCGGAACGCGCGAAAGCGGACATCCTGGTGCTCGAACTGCACCAGGTGATCAATCTCGACACGACCGGGCTCGACGCGCTGCAGACGCTGCACCGGATGCTGGCCAGGCGCGGCGGCCGGCTCGTGATCGCCGAAGCGAACGAGCAGCCGCTGTCGCTGATGCGGCGCTCGGGCTTCCTGCGGGAACTGGGGCCGGATTCGGTATTCGACGATCTGCAGGCGGCACTGGCGACGCTGTCGGGCGCATCGGCCGTCGGTACTGCCGCCGCCACGGACGTCCCCGCCTGACCGGCAAGGGGCCGCCGTGAGGCGCGGCCCGCCGCAAGACGTTCAGCCGCCACTCTTGACGAGGGCGCACTGCGACTTCGAGAGCGGCATGAACGCTTCGTCGCCCGGGATCGTGTCGACGAGCTTGTAGTAGTCCCACGCGCCTTTCGATTCTTCCGGCGTCTTGACCTGGAACAGATACATGTCGTGGACCAGGCGACCATCGGGACGGATCTTGCCGCCCTTGATGACGGGATCGTCGATCGACATCGAGCGCAAGCTGCGGTTCACGGCATCGGTCTCGTCGGTACCGGCCTTCTCGACCGCCTTCAGGTAATTGAGGACCGACGAATAGACGCCGGCGGCCAGCGCGTTGGGCATCACCTTCGCGCGTTCGAAGAAACGCTTCGACCAGGCTCGGGACTCCGCCGTCATGTCCCAGTAGAAGCCCTCGGTCAGGTACAGCCCCTGCGCTTCCTGCAGGCCCAGGCCGTGAACCGTGTTCAGGTACATGACGAACGGCGCGACGCGCTGGTCCTTCGTGGCACCGAACGCGACCGCCTGCTTGATCGCGTTCTGGGTATCGGCGTTGGAGTTGGCAAGCGCGATGACCTGGGCTTTCGAACTGATCGCCGACATGACCGGACTCGCCATGTCGTTGCTGGACAGCGGATGCCTGACCGAACCCAGGACCTTTCCGCCATTGGCCTCGATCACGTCGGTGGCGTCCTTCTCCAGCGCCTTGCCGAACGCGTAGTCGACCGTGATGAAGTACCAGCTCTTGTAGCCGCTCTTGAGCATCGCCTTGGTCGTGCCGACGGCCACCGAATAGGTGTCGTACAGCCAGTGGATGCTGGTCGGCGTGCACTTCTCGTTGGTGATGCTGGTGCCCGCGGCGCTCACGGCGATGGCGAGCTTGTTCCTTGCCGCCGCCACGTCGATTGCGGCCAGCGCGACGTGCGTCAGGCCCAGATCGGTGATCATGTCGACCTTGTCCTGGTCGAACCACTGCCGGACCGCCAGCGAAGACGCGTCCGGCCGGTTCTGCGAGTCTGCGGTGAGCAACTCGACCGGCTTGCCGAGAACCTTGTTGCCGAAGTCGTCGACCGCCATCTGCGCGGCCACGACCGAAGCCTTGCCGAGATCGGCGTTGACGCCGTTGAGGTCGGTCAGCACGCCGATCCGCACGACGCCGTCGGAAATCGACTCCTGCGCATGCAATGCCGGCACGGTGGCCGCGGTCAGCGATGCGGCGATCGTGACCGCCATGGTCCTTAGTTTCATTTCGTCTCCAGGTGAAGTGGTAGTGCGTGATTCAGTCGCGGGCTGGACGTTGCTCGGTCGCCTTCCGTGCGTCACGGCGACTTGCAGCTTCGCCTTCCAGCCTTCGTTCGATCGCCTGGCGAAGCATCCAGATGCGGTCGCCCCCCCAGAACGGCTCGCCGTCGAACATCAGCATCGGAACGCCGAAAACCCCTGCCGCTTCGGCCTCGTCGACGATCGAGCGGTGTTCGCCGGCCCCTTCGCCGAGCGCATAGCGCTCGAACTCGTCGGCCGATCCGCCGATGGAGGCGACGTGCGCCTTCATCTCCTCCATCGAATCGATGTCGATCTCGTGATTCCAGAATCGATCGAAGGTCGCGCGATGGTAGGCGGCGAAGAAGCCCGCCTTCTGCGAATAGAGCATCCCGAGGCTGGCCAGTTCGCCGTTGTAGATGCGACGCGGCCCCCGCAGCGTGAGCCCCAGACGATTTGCGAGGCGCCGCGCATCCATGTACGCGTACTTGACCTTGCGCCAGTTGTGCGCGTTGCGCTCCTCGACCGAATCGAGGTATTCGGCGATCCGCAAGGTGTAGGGCCGCCAGACCAGCTCGACCGGGTATTCGAGGCCTAGCGCCTGCACGGCCTTGTCGGCGACGTAGGCATACGGACTCTTGTAGTCGGTATAGGCGACGACCCTCGGGACTTCGCCTCGTTGATTCGCTTCGGACAACTCTGACTCCTTCAGTTGAATCGCTGTGCACGAACCCGGACGCCCGCAAGTTCGCGGTCCCAGGTGTCGGGGGTGACGCCTTGCTCGCGCAGCTGCTGCTTGCGGATCTTGGCGGTCTCGGTATGCGGCAGAGCCGGCATCGTCCGGACGTACCTGGGCAGCATGAAATGGGGCAGCCGCTCGGCAAGGAAAGCGAGCAATTCCTCGGGCGCCAGGCTCTGTCCGGGCTGCAGCGCGAGCACTGCCATGACCTCGTCTTCGCCGAACCGGCTCGGAACGCCGATGGCCGCCGCTTCCCGGACGGCGGGATGACGGATCAATTCGGACTCGAGCTCGAAGGCAGAGATGTTCTCGCCGCGACGGCGGATCATGTCCTTGCGTCGGTCGACGAAATAAAAATCGCCCTGTTCGTCGGTGACGAAGACGTCGCCGGTATGGAACCAGCCGTTGCGCCACGCCTGCGCGGTCGCCTCCGGGTTGGCGTTGTACCCATGGTTCATCGCCCAGGGTTGCTCGGTCCGGATCACCAGTTCGCCCGGCTCGCCGCGCGGCACTTCGCAATCGTTTTCGTCGACGAGGCGAACCGTGACACCCGGACGCGGGCGGCCGCAGCAGTTCGGTTTCTCCGGGTTCAATTCCGAGCGCAGCGGCGTACTGATCTCCGTCATGTTGAAGATCGTGCAGACGTCGACGCCGAAGCGCTCCCGGAACTGCGGTGACGACGCGCCCAACGGGACGATGAAGACCATCCGCAGGCCGTGCGAGCGATCGTCTGCCTGCGGTGCCTGCTTGAGGAGGAAGCTGGCCATCGCTCCGAGCAGGAAGACGACGGTGACTTCGAGTTCGTCGACGGTTCGCCAGAAGCTCTCGGTACGGAACCCGCGCACGACGGCGATCGACGCGCCTCGGTAGACGGCCATGTAGCACATGAACGCACCGCCGATGTGAAACAGCGGCATGTGGATCAGATGGCGGTCATCGTCACGGAGATGGCACCAGGCGTCCGGCCCGGTGGCCGAATACGAATGCATGTACGAAGACAGCACGCCTTTCGAGGGCCCTGTCGTGCCGGAGGTGTAAATGATCGACTGCGTGTCCCAGGGCTCGATCGGCCGTTGCAGAGGCCGCAGCGACGTGCGGTCGGCCATCAGCGATTCGGCTCCCAGCACTCGCAGCCGGTCCAGGCCCGCCGGCAGCGCTGCCGTTCCCGGTACGACGACGGTCGTCAGGGCGGAGCGCTCGATCGATACGAGCTCTGCCACGACGTCCGGGTGGACGATGGCCAGGCTCGCGCCGCTGTTGTGCACGACGTGCTCGAGCAGCCGGCCCTTGTATGCGGGGTTGACCGGGACGCAGATCGCTCCGAGGTGGTTGATGGCGAACAGGCAGCAGACGGCATCGAGCGTATTCGGAAGCATCAGCAGAACGGGTTCGCCTTGTTCGACCCCCAACTGCTGCAGACCGGCCGCGGTTTCCTCGACGCGCCGCAGCGTCTCGGCGAAAGTCCATCGGCGGCCGTCGTCGGAGACAGCGAAGACCGCGTCCGGCCGCTCCGCAGCGTGCCTTTCCAGTGCATAACGGACGACGCATCGTTCGCGCGGCTCCACGGAGCCCGGGTGATTGCTCATCGCTTTGCTCCAGGGCTTTCGGAGCCCTGCCGAGAGAACCCGTCGAGCATCGCGCCGATCGAGTCCAGAAGCGTTCGCCGGAATCGACGCAGGATCTCGTCGTCGCTCTTCGAATCGAGGATGCGCCGCACCGTCGGCGCCGCAGAAACGAAATGCGCGACTGCGCCGGTATAGAAGAACGCGAATACCTGCGCATCGAAATCCGGCAATTTCCCCTGCTGCTGGCCGCGCTCCAGGTAGCTGATCATGGCGTCCATGACCGGCTTCATGCTCAGGTTCTTCGCCTTGTCCACCCGCTCGCGGTTCTCCATCAGCTCGCGCATGATCAATTGCGAGTACTGCGGATACCGCAGCGTCCAGTCGAGGTAGGCCCCGACCATGGCGACCGCGCCTTCGCGATCGGCCACCTGGTGCTCCGGCGGCAGGTACGGCTTCATGCTGGCGACGATTCGGTCCAGAACCTCCGCATAGAGCCGCGACTTGCTGCCGAAGTGATGCAGCAGCGCGGGTCCTGAAACGCCAAGCCCTTCGGAGATCTCGCGCAGGCTCGTTCCCGCGAACCCGTTCGATGCGAACAGCGTCGAAGCTGCGTCGATGAGGCGCTCGCGAGTCTCGGAGACTCCGGCCGGGCGGCCGAGCTTGCGGACCGGATTGCGGACGATGGCGTTCATCCACATTAATTTACTTACTAATCACTTAATTTACAAGTGGACTGCCGTGTGTCCGCGGACGGCGATTCAATCCGGCGTTCGCGCCGCGGCCAGCGTGCAGGGAGCCTGATCGGGCGGATTCGACCCCGCGTCGTCCGCAGGGATCGGCAATCCCGGGCATTGGCACTCGTAGGGATCCGCCGACGACACCAGTTCGCGCCACTCGAGGTGGCTCAGGTTGCGAGTCAGCTTCGCGCAGACCAGTTCGGGCCAGGCTTCGGGCCCGGGCCACAGGCGCACCGTCCCGTCGGCACCCGCCGAGACGATGCTGCGCCCGTCGGGGCTCATCAGGACGCCGGTGACGCGGCCCCTGTGACCCTCGAAGCGCGCATCGAAGCGCCGGGTCTTCGAGGCGTCGCCGGCGATGTTCCACTGCCGCAACGCGCCGTCCGCGCCGCCGGCGACGATCCGATCGTCGCCCGGGCTGAACGCGAGGCTCGTGATCTTGTCGATGCGCCGGCCGAAACCCGCTTGCCGGGCGGGTTCGCC
>CALLYQ010000432.1 GCA_937858875.1 uncultured Lautropia sp.
GAAGATCATGCTGCCGGCCGGGCTGCGCGGCGCGGCCGGTGCGCGCGCCCGCCGCTCCGGCGGCCAGCGACGGTGCCAGCAGCCCCAGCAGTCCGCCCGCCGAGTTCGTCGTCCAGTCGTACCAGGACGACACGCGCGAAGTCATGCAGGCCTGCACGGTTTCCATCGCCAGCGAGAACCCGGCGATCGCGACCAACGCGCCGATGAGCCGCGCCGGCCGGCCACGCACGCCGCCCCAGGCCGCCGCCAGCATGCCCAGCGGCAGGTAGGCGACGAAGTTGCCGATGCCGTCGCTCAGCGACAGCGTCGACCCCTGCTGCGTCAGCGGCCACACGCAGGCCTCGAAGCCGACGCCGGCCAGCGACTGGTAGGCGACGAACAGCAGGTACGCGCAGCTGGCCAGTGCCAGCGGCCAGCGCGAGGTTTCAGCGGCGCGCATCGATCGCCCGCGAAACCGTCGCGATTCTCGGCACCGGACAACGAAGGTCGGCGCGATCGCCGGCCCGCGCGGGCACCGCCAGCCCGCCGGCCTGCCACCTCGTCGGCGAAGCGGCCAATACGGGCATGGCGCACAATAGCGCTCGCTTGCGGCAATACGGCCGCGAAGGATCCACGGGACTCATCGCGCGGCGATTATCCCATCGGCCGGACAGGTATCGGAGGCGATCGAATGCGACTGCAGGGCAAGGTAGCGATGGTGACGGGCGGCGCGAGCGGCATCGGCGAGGCCATCGTCAGGCGTTTCCATGCAGAAGGCGCGCAGGTGGTCATCATCGACCGGCAGGCCGAAGCCGGCAGGCGCGTGGCGGGCGACGATCCGGCACTGCATTTCGTCGAGAGCGACGTGGCCGCCTCCGGCGCCGGCCAGCGCGCCGTCGAGGCTGCCGTCGCACGGTTCGGCCGGCTCGACATCCTCGTGAACAATGCGGGCATCACGCACGCCGCCGATTTCCTCGATCTTCGCGAAGAAGACTTCGACCGCGTGCTCGCGGTCAACCTGCGCTCGTACATGAGTTTCGGCCAGGCGGCCGCGCGGCAGATGGTCGCACAAGGCGGTGGCGGCGCGATCGTCAACATGTCCAGCGTCAACGCGATCCTCGCGATCCCCGACCAGGTCCCCTACGTCGTCTCCAAAGGCGCGGTCAACCAGCTCACGCGCGTGATGTCGCTGGCGCTGGCGCCGCACGAGATCCGGGTCAACGCGATCGGCCCCGGCACGATAGCCACCGAACTGGCCCGCAAGGCGGTCATGGGCTCAGACGAAGCACGCCGCCGGCTGATGTCGCGCACGCCGATGAAACGCCTGGGCGAGCCCGACGAGGTTGCCAAGGTCGCACTGTTCCTCGCCTCGGACGAGGCCTCGTACCTGACCGGCCAGATCGTCTATCCCGACGGCGGCCGCCTGGCTCTGAACTACACGGTGCCCACCGATTGAGGCACCTGCCCGGACTTGCTTCCGATCAAGACGTGGGTTTGCCGCCCCCACAGACACTTCCGTTCATGCAATCGACAGCCACTGCTTCACCCGCCCCGCTGGAAATCGACGAGGACCTGCTCGAACGCTTCGGCGGCCGCGGTCCCCGCTACACGTCCTATCCGACCGCCGACCGTTTCCACGACGGCTTCGACGACGCCGACTTCGGCCGCGCGCTGCAGGATCGCGCGCAGCGCCCCGAGGATCCGCTCGGCCTGTACGTGCACGTGCCCTTCTGTCGCACGATCTGCTGGTACTGCGCCTGCAACAAGATCGGCACCAAACACCAGGAGCAGTCGGCGCCGTACCTCGAGGCCGTGCTGCGCGAACTGTCGCTCGTCATCGACCGGATCGGCCGCGGCCATCGCGTCAGCCACCTGCACTTCGGCGGCGGCACGCCGACCTTCATGCCCGATTCGGAGCTGGCCCGGCTGATCGGGGCCTTCCGCGGAGCCTTCGATTTCGCCGGCGACGACGACGGCGAGTACTCGATCGAGATCGATCCGCGCACCGTCGACGCCGCGCGGCTGCGCGTGCTGCGCGATCTCGGCATGAACCGCGTGAGCCTCGGCGTGCAGGATTTCGACCCCGAGGTGCAGAAGGCCGTCAACCGGATCCAGCCGAAAGAGCTGACGATCGCGCTGATCGACGCCGCACGCGACGCGGGCTTCCGCTCGGTCAACGTCGACCTGATCTACGGGCTGCCGAAGCAGAGCCCGGAAAGCTTCCGGCGCACCGTCGAGCAGACGATCGACGCGCAGCCGCACCGGATCGCGCTCTATCACTATGCGCACCTGCCCACGGTGTTCAAGCCGCAGCGGCGCATCCACGAATCGGAGCTGCCGTCGTCGGCGGCCAAGGCACGGATGTTCGAGGAGGCGGTGCGGCTGTTCGAGGCGGCCGGCTACATGTACCTGGGCCTCGACCATTTCGCCAAGACCGACGACGAGATGGCCGTCGCGCAGCGCGAAGGCCGCCTGCATCGCAACTTCCAGGGCTACACCTCGCACGACCCGGGCGACCTGCTGGCGCTCGGCGTGTCCGGCATCTCGTCGATCGGTGACGTCTACGCGCAGAACGAGAAGGTCCTGCAGCCCTATTACGATGCGCTGGCCGCCGGCCGGCTGCCGGTGGCGCGCGGCATCCGGCTCGACGCCGACGACTTCGTCCGGCGCGACGCGATCCAGGCGCTGATGTGCGGCTTCGCGCTCGACTGGGACTGGCTCGAGCGCCGCCACGGCGTCGACGGCGCTCGCCACTTCGCCTCCGAACTGGCCGCGCTCGAACCGCTCGTCGATGCCGGTGCCGTTCGCATCGACGAAGCCGGACTGACGGTGCTGCCGCGCGGGCGCCTGCTGGTGCGCGCCGTGGCGATGGTCTTCGACCGCCACCTGGCCGCCGGCGCCAGGCCGGCAGGCGGCTACTCGCGAATCGCCTGAAACCAAGGATTCATCGATGCCCCGGATTCCCTACCTGCCCGCCGACCTTGCCGAACCGCGCGACATCGTCGATGCCGTGCGCGCGCGTCGCGGCGGCACGCTGCTGAACCTCGACCGCATGCTGCTGCACAGCCCGGAGCTCGCGGCAGGCTGGAACGCCTACCTCGGCGCCGTGCGCACGCGGCTGTCGCTGTCGCCGAAGCTGCGCGAACTCGCGATGTGCGTCGTCGCCGTGCTGAACGGCGCCGAATATGAGTTCGTCCACCACGCGCCGGTATTCCTCGAGGCCGGGGGCACGCAGGCGCAGGTCGATGCGCTGCGCGATCCCGAGCGGGCGGCCGGCGACACTGCCTTGTTCGACGACACCGAGCGCGCCGCACTGGCCGTCGCGATCGCGATGACGCGCACGGTGTCGGTCGACGACACCGTCTTCGACGCACTGCGCACCCGCCTGCCCGAACGCGAACTGGTCGAATTCGTGGCCACGGTGGCGGCCTACAACATGGTCTCCCGCTTTCTCGTGGCTTTCGGAGTCGAGCCGGAATGACGATGGACCCGGGAAGCCGTCTGCCCTGCTGCACATCGGCGGCGCCCAGGGCGGCAAGACCCTGCCGCGATCGTGCGTGTGGCGATCCAGGCCGCGCGCACGATCCAGAATTGCGGTCGATGCAGACCGGAGCGACTCGATGACCCTGCCCGACGCCCCCGACGCCGATTGCGGAGCGTTGACGCTGCGCCTCGGCCTGGCGCTCAGCGAATACCTGCGACGCGAGTCGGCCCGGTGTGGGATCGGCGTGGCCGAACTGGCCGAGCGCCTGCTGATGCGCGGCATTCACCAGCAGCGGCTCGACGACGCGACCAACGACCTGTGCTCGTGCGGCGACGCCGGCAACCCGACGGTCGAAGCGCTGCTGGCGGCCCGCCTCGAGGCGGGAGCGATGCTCGGCGCGTTTACCGGCTGGTCGATCCCGTCGGAGCGCGCATCGTCGACGCGCGACGATGCGGCGAGGTCAGCCGCGCGCGAGGTCCTCGAACGGCTCGGCCGAGCCGGCTCCGGGCGCATCCCTCCAGGGCCTGCGGCACCGGTCTGACGCGTCGGCGCCACGTCAAGCCTGCGCGCGGCAGGGCCGCGCTGGACATAAACCCGGCAGCCGGTTATCTTGGCGGCGCATACGGTTCAAGCAGATCTTCCGTTTTCGTGTCAAGCCCGCGTCGCCTACGACGCTGCGTCGCCTCCGGAATCCCGGGGCGGTCATGATGCCTGGTAGTGCTCTCTTGATTTGTCTGCCGTCCCGGTTTCCGGGGCGTATTTTTTTGCACGCGTATCAATGGAGCGCAACATGAGCAGAGCGACCGGCACGGTCAAGTGGTTCAACGAGTCGAAGGGCTTCGGTTTCATCGCCCCCGACGACGGCAGCGGCGACCTGTTCGCCCACTTCTCGGAAATCCAGAGCAACGGGTTCAAGACGCTGCAGGAACAGCAGCGCGTCGAGTTCACCGTCAAGCAGGGTCCGAAAGGGCTGCAGGCTTCGGCGATCAAACCGCTGTAAGCAGACCGCAACGGGAGCGCGCCAGACGGCGCGCGACTGACCGGTAAAGATCGGGCACTCCGTGCAAACGGCAGTGCCCTTTCTTTTTGGCCGCTTGAAAAAACTCGCCTTCGTCCATACAATCAGCACTCGCAGGCGACGAGTGCTAACAACAGCGCGTCGCGGGCCCAACAGTCTCATCCATCCCCTTAGTGGAGCCAAACCGCATGAAACTGCGTCCTTTGCATGATCGCGTGATCATCAAGCGTCTGGACAACGAGCGCAAAACCGCATCGGGCATCGTGATCCCCGATAACGCCGCCGAGAAACCGGACCAGGGCGAAATTCTCGCCGTCGGCAACGGCAAGGTCGGCGACGACGGCAAGGTCCGTCCGCTGGCGGTCAAGGTCGGCGACAAGGTGCTGTTCGGCAAATACAGCGGCCAGACCGTCAAGGTCGAAGGCGACGAGCTTCTCGTGATGCGCGAAGAAGACATCATGGCCGTGGTCGAGTAAGCAACAGACATTCAGGAGTCAACGAACAATGGCAGCCAAACAGGTTTTCTTCTCCGATGACGCCCGCAGCCGCATGGTGGCCGGCGTCAACCTTCTGGCCAACGCGGTCAAGGTCACGCTGGGCCCGAAAGGCCGCAACGTCGTGCTCGAGCGCTCCTTCGGCTCGCCGACCGTCACCAAGGACGGCGTCTCGGTGGCCAAGGAAATCGAACTGAAGGACAAGTTCGAGAACATGGGCGCGCAGATGGTCAAGGAAGTCGCTTCCA
>CALLYQ010000433.1 GCA_937858875.1 uncultured Lautropia sp.
AATCTTTGCCGCCGGATGCGCCCGGCGCCGCGGGGCCGGCATGGAACTGATCGTCGCGATCGCCATCGGCGTGCTGACCGGCTCCGGGGTCTGGCTGGTGCTGCGCCCGCGCAGCTTCCAGGTCACGATCGGCCTGTCGCTGCTGTCGTACGCCGTGAACCTGTTCATCTTCAGCATGGGCCGTCTGTACATCGACATGGCTCCGGTCATCACCGACGCCGGCCGGGTCGATCCGGCGAATTACTCCGATCCGCTTCCCCAGGCGCTGGTGCTGACCGCGATCGTCATCAACTTCGCGATGACCGCGCTGTTCCTCGTCGTGCTGCTGGGCTCGCGCGGTCTCAGCGGCACCGACCACGTCGACGGCAAGGAACCGCCGTCGTGAACTGGACCGATCACCTGGTCGTCGCGCCGGTGCTGGTGCCGCTGCTCGCCGGCGCGCTGATGGTCTTGCTCGACGAGAGCCAGCGGCGGTTGCGCTTCGGCATCGCCGTGTTCAGCGCGTTCGTGCAGGTCGGGATCGCGGTGGCACTGGCCGGGCTCGCCGACGGCCGCCAGGGCGAATGGATCGACTCGGTCGGCGTCTACATCGCGGCGAACTGGCCGGTACCCTTCGGCATCGCGCTGGCGGTCGACCGCCTGTCGGCGGTGCTGCTGCTGCTCGCGGCGGTGCTGTCGCTGTCCGCGCTGGTCTTCGCGCGGGCACGGTGGGAGCGCGCCGGCGTGCACTTCTACCCGCTGTTCCAGTTCCTGATGATGGGGGTCAATGGCGCGTTCCTGACCGCCGACCTGTTCAATCTGTTCGTCTTCTTCGAGGTCATGCTGGCCGCGTCCTACGGGCTGGTCCTGCACGGCTCGGGGCAGGAGCGCGTGCGTTCCGGCATGCACTACGTGGCCGTCAACCTGCTGGCCTCGTCGTTCTTCCTGATCGGCGTGTCGATGATCTACGGCGTGACCGGCACGCTGAACATGGCCGACCTCGCGCGCGTGGCGCCGCGCGTGGCCGCCGAAGACCGGATGCTGCTCGAGGCGGCGGTCGCGATCCTCGGCATCGCCTTCCTGATCAAGAGCGCGATGTGGCCGCTGAACTTCTGGCTCGTGCCGGCCTACTCGGCGGCCACGCCGCCGGTGGCGGCCGCCTTCGGCATCATGACCAAGGTCGGTGTCTACGTGATCATGCGCCTGTGGGTGCTGATCTTCGTCGAAGGCGCCGGCGACTCCACCGGCTTCGGGCGCGAACTGCTGCTGTGGGGCGGCATGGCCACGCTCGCCTACGGGCTGGTCGGCATGCTGGCGGCGAACGACCTGGGCCGGCTGGCGGCCTACAGCATCGTCATGTCGTCGGGCACGCTGCTCGCGGCGATCGGTTTCGGCAACACGGCGATGATCTCCGCGGCGATCTATTACCTGGTCAGCGCGACGCTGGCGGTCGCGGCGATGTTCCTGCTGATCGAACTGGTCGATCGAAGCCGGGCCTTCGGCGCCGGCGTGCTGGCGGTGACCTTCGAGGTCTTCGAGACCCAGGGCCGCATGCATGCGCGCGACGACGACGAACCGGGCGAGGAGGCCGGTGTCGTGATCCCGGCGGCGATGGCCTTCCTGGGTCTGAGCTACGTCTGCTGCGCGTTGCTGATCGCAGGCTTGCCGCCATTGTCGGGGTTCCTGGCGAAGTTCGCGCTTCTGACCGCCGCGCTGAACCCTGACGGCATCGCCGTTTCCGCGAGCGCCGACGTCGGCGTCGATTCCTGGACCTTGCTGGTGCTTTTGATCGCCTCCGGGCTGGCCGGGGCGATCGCACTCGGGCGCATCGGCATTCGTGCGTTCTGGGTGCCGGTGCGCCGCGAACCGCCGCGGCTGCGGGTCATCGAGGTGCTGCCGATCGCCGGCCTGCTGTTGCTGTCGGTGGCGATCACCGTGCATGCGGGACCGGTGATGCGCTATCTCGACGACGCCGCGGCGGCGCTGCGCGTCGGCGACGACTACACGCGTTCGCTGCTGTCGGCGCCGCGCGTGCCGTCGCCGGCGCCGAGCGCGCCGGCGGCTGCCGGGGGGAGCCAATGAAGCGCCTGTTGCCGACCCCGATCATGTCGCTGTTCCTGTTCGGGCTGTGGCTCGTGCTGAACCAGAGCATGGCGCCGGGCACCCTGGTCATGGCCGCGCTGATCGGCGTCATCGTGCCGCTGCTGACCAACGGGATGCGCCCGCTGCGCGCGCGCGTGCGACGGCCGGCCGTCATCGCGCGGCTGCTTGCCCACGTGCTGGTCGACATCACGCGTTCGTGCATCAATGTCACGATCGTGATCCTCGGCAAGGCCGAGCGGCGCGAGCAATCGGGCTTCATGAGCATCCCGCTCGACCTGCGCGATCCGCACGGCCTCGCGGTGCTGTCGGCGATCATCAACTCCACGCCGGGTACCTGCTGGTCGGAGCTGAGCGCCGACGGCCGGCTGCTGATGATCCACGTGCTCGACCTGCACGACGAACAGTGGTGGATCGACACGATCAAGAGCCGTTACGAAAAACCATTGATGGCGATCTTCGAATGACCGTGCTGCTGCTTCATTGGGCGATGGGCTTCGCGACGCTGGCCTTCGCCCTTTCCGGGATCTTCGCGGGGATCCGGTTGTTCCGCGGGCCGACGGCGCAGGACCGAGTGGTCGCGCTCGACGTGCTGTACCAGAGCGCTATGCTGCTGATGCTGGTGCTCGGCATGCGCTTCGGCACGCAGGTCTACTTCGAGGTGTCGCTGCTGATCGCGCTGGTGGGCTTCGTCGGCTCGATCGCGCTGGCCAAGTTCCTTTTGCGCGGCGAGGTGATCGAATGATCGGCCTTCCCGAGGCCGTACCGCTGTGGGCTGCGATCCCGGTGTCGCTGCTGCTGGTGCTGGCCGGCATCCTGGGGCTGGTCGGCACCTTCGGCCTGGTGCGCCTGTCGAACTTCTATCAGCGGCTGCATGGCCCGGCGATGCTGAACACGCTGGGTGCCGGCAGCGTTCTGATCGCGTCGATGCTGTACTTCAGCGTGCTGCAGACGCGGCCCGTGGTCCACGAGCTGCTGATCACGATCTTCGTGCTGCTGACCGCTCCGGTCACGACGATGCTGGTCATCAAGGCCGCGCTGTTTCGCGATCGGCGCGCGTCCCGCGGCGACGTGCCCGAAGACCCGACCCTGGCCGGCGGCCGGGTTACCGGCCAGCGCGAGGAATGAGCCGTCGGGTATCGGAAACGCCCGCCACGCAGTGGCTGCGCAAGCACGGCGTAGCCTTCGGCGAGCATCCGTACGACTACGTCGAGCATGGCGGTGCACGCGAATCGGCGCGCCAGCTCGGCGTCGACGGGCATGCGGTCGTCAAGACGCTGGTCATGCAGGACGACGCCGGCAAGCCGCTGGTCGTGCTGATGCACGGCGATCGCAGCGTCTCCACGAAGAACCTCGCGCGCCAGATCGGCCGCAAAGGTGTCGAACCCTGCCGGCCCGAGGTCGCGCAGCGGCACTCGGGTTATCTGGTTGGCGGCACTTCGCCGTTCGGGATGCGCAAGGCGATGCCGGTGCTGGTCGAAGCCTCGGTGCTCGAACTGCCGCGAATCTGGATCAACGGCGGACGGCGCGGCTACCTGGTCTCGATCGAACCGCGCGTGCTGGTCGATTTGCTGGGCGCCCAGCCGGTAAACTGCGCGCTCATCGATTGACGCAATTCCGGCTGCCGCCCGTCACGGCCGGCGCCGGCTCCGAAGAAGAGGGGACGGAATGGACGCGCTCTACGGCGTGCTGGCGATCGTGCTGGCCTACCTGATCGGGTCAGTGTCCTTCGCGGTCGTGGTCAGCCGGGCGATGGGGCTGGCCGATCCGCGCAGCTACGGCTCGAAGAATCCCGGTGCCACCAACGTGCTGCGCACCGGCAACAAGGCAGCCGCCGTATTGACGCTGCTCGGCGACGCGGCCAAGGGCTTCGTCGCAGTGGCGCTGGCGCGCGCGCTGGCGGAGCGCTACGGCTTCGGCGACGGCACGATCGCGCTGGTCGCACTGGCCGCGTTTGTCGGCCACCTGTATCCGGTATTTCACGGCTTCAAGGGAGGCAAGGGCGTGGCCACGGCCGCCGGAATCCTGCTGGCGTTGAACCCGTGGCTCGGCCTGGGCACGCTGCTGACCTGGGTGCTGATCGCGTTCTTCTTCCGCTATTCGTCGCTGGCTGCACTGGTCGCCGCGGTCTTTGCACCGCTTTGGTACCTGTTCCTGTTCGGACCCGACGCGATCCTCGTCGCCGTGGCCGTGATGAGCGCGATGCTGATCTGGCGGCACAGCGCCAACATCGCGAACCTGCTCAGCGGCAAGGAACGGCGGATCGGCCAGCCGAAGTAAAGAGTAGATGGGCTGTTTGCCGCTATTCGGTTCCTTCGGAATCGATCCGTGATCTCGCCGCTCGCCGTTTAGCCGGCTTCGCAGCCGGGAACTTCGGGCCCGGTCCCCACTCGACCTTCGGCCCACGCTGTTGTTCCGAAATCCTAACGAGAATTTCTCGTTGAACGAGATCCGCGATCAGATCACGGGCCTTGAAGACCCCAACATCTAGGAAGTTCTGTAGCGTACGGTTCGTGATGCGTCCGTACTCGCGAACGTGAGCGATTACCTTTCGGTCGATTTCGTCGGTCGCACGCCGGTTGTATTGCACTGCCGAGCCCATACCTTGCAAGGCAGAGCCCCGTAGACGATAGGTTGGATTCGAGCGGCCGCTCGTGGCTCGCGTCCGTTCTAAAAGTCCCACGCGATCGTCGGCAAGACGCCGGAGGATTACTGCAGTCTCCTGCTCACTCTTTTGAAGCCAAGGGGCTCCAGTGACAGCAGAAATCGTTCGCTCGGTGCAGAGTCTGAACAGGATTAGCATCGTGTCCGTATCTTCACCTTCTTCTTCCGGAAGTTGCGCGATAAATCGTGCGATCGATGTGTTCGGAGCTCCCCCAACCAGAGTTACTCGGACAGTGTCGAAATCGGCATCGATCTGAGGAATCTGTCGTCCTGAACGGATCATCTCTCGATACATGCGATCGACGCCGCGGCCTAGTTCCTCAGCAAGCCCGAGGTTCCGAGAGAGCTTCGCGAGCATTGGGTTGCGAGGCCTTGGGATTGTCGTGATGATGTTGTTCGCTGTTACGCCCGCAACAAGCGGCCCTGGCGATGTCACCTTGAAGACAGGAGGAGAATGGTCGATCAAGATCTGCTGCGGCAAGTGGTAGTCACGGTGGCAAATCGCGTTGGAGACCGCCTCGCGCACGGCGAGCGAAGGAAAATCTTCGATCGTGATCTGTTGTCCGTTCGGGAGAGTGAGCGGTGTGAGAGACTGTCGGGCGGCAATAAGCTCCATCAATCGCCCGAATGTCAGTATCAGCGGGCTTTCGAGTCTCTGGACAATTTGTGGCTCTCCTCCGGGGGTCGCGCGATATTGATAAACCACGGCGCCGGTCGCGCTGGTGCCATCCGGGGAGCAGAACATCAGCGCACCCGCACGGTTTAACTCCGCGCGCGAGGAAAGCGCTCCGAGGGATGTCAGCATGTCGATGTCCCCCAGCGATGCAAGTTGGCGACGCTCATCTGTGAATGCTCTGAGCACTCGCCGTGTTGCCGACAGCGTGTCAACTGGAATGTCGCTCACGGATCGATCACTTGGTTGCGCCGACCAGTCGATGCCTCGTCGTTCCTCTCTAAGTCGGGCCTGCTGGTCAGGCGTCATTGGAAGGCAGTCGAGGTTTATTCGCCGGAATGCCCGTCCTTGGGTGTCCGAATGAATGTCGGAACTCTGCGGAACCTCTACCAGAACGAGACTCGGATGATCAGGGTGGCGCTCGGCTGAAACGGTCAAATGTGGCCGAGTCAGTTCGAACACTCGTTGCCTGATCCGATCGGGCGTGAGCGTGGTTCCGGAGAATGCGGTTTTCCCACTTTGCTTATCGGCCACCCCGAGCACGACCGTTCCGCCCGCGGCGTTCGCGAAGCAAATGCATGCTTCCGCCACAAGGCGCTCCGTGTCCCCGGGGCTGGCCTTGTCTTCCTTGAAGTCCAAGGTCGCAGTTTCGAGGTCAGCCGCGCGTTTGCCGGCAAGAATCTTCTGAAGGGCGACTTCGACTTCGGGTCGGCGCGTAGTCATGTTTGATGAGGGTTTGATGTTCTATGCAAATTGTAGGGTGACATCAAACCTAGATCAAACTCTGGGCTCGTTCGAGACGGCTGAGATTTCGCAGCGCTCGCGCGCTCAGGCCGGCGCCAGCGAATCCAGCGGCCAGCGCGGCCGCACCTGGAAGCCGGCGGGAGCGGTCAGCTCCAGGGCCTTGCCCTGCTCGCGCAGCGCTGCCAGCCGCTGCGCGCCGGCGAAGGCGATCATCGCGCCGTTGTCCGAGCACAGCGACAGCTCGGGGAAGTGCACGCGAAAGCCGTCGCGCCGTTGCGCGCCCGCCAGCCGTTCGCGCAGGCGCCGGTTGGCGCTGACGCCGCCCGCCACCACCAGGGTTTCACGGCCGGTCTGTTCGAGCGCACGCAGCGACTTGGCCACCAGGACCTCGGTGATCGCTTCCTCGACCTCGCGGGCGATGTCGGCGCGTAGCTGCTGCGGGTCCGGGGTCTCCGGATTGCCGCTGCCAGCGGCCGGAAGTTCGCGGCGCACCAGCGTCATCACGGCGGTCTTCAGCCCGCTGAAGCTGAAGTCCAGGTCGTCCGAGCGCAGCATCGGCCGCGGCAGCTTGTAGCGAGCGGCCTCGCCGCTCTCGGCCAGCTTCGCGATCGCCGGTCCGCCCGGATAGCCGAGCCCGAGCAGCTTCGCGCTCTTGTCGAAGGCTTCGCCGGCGGCGTCGTCGAGCGTGTCGCCCAGCAGCGTGTAGCGGCCGACGCCCTGCACATCCATCAGTTGCGTATGGCCGCCCGAGACGAGCAGAGCGACGAACGGGAACTGCGGCGGGTCGGCCGACAGCAGCGGCGACAGCAGATGGCCTTCGAGATGATGGACGGGGATCGCCGGCACGCCGAGCGCCCAGGCCAGCGACGCGCCGACTCCGGCCCCGACCAGCAGCGCACCGGCGAGCCCGGGGCCGGCCGTATACGCGACCGCATCGAGCTGCCGCAAGTCGACGCCGGCCTCGTCGAGCACCTGTCGCACCAGTGGCAGCACGCGGCGGATGTGGTCGCGCGAGGCCAGTTCCGGCACGACACCGCCGTAGCGCTCGTGCATCGCGATCTGCGAATGCAGGGCCTGCGCGAGCAGGCCGCGCTCGGTGTCGTAGACGGCGATGCCGGTCTCGTCGCAGGAAGTTTCGATGCCGAGGACGATCATCGGTCGAGTATCGCATGCGGCTTTTCGCGGATAATCGCGCCGCCATGAGCCAACGCTTCGATGTCGTCGTGATCGGCGCCGGCGCCGCCGGCATGTACTGCGCGGCGCAGCTCGGCCGGCGCGGACTGCACGTGGCGCTGGTCGACCACTGGCCGAAACTGGCGGAGAAGATCCGGATCTCGGGCGGCGGGCGCTGCAATTTCACGAACCTGCAGGCCGACCGGCTCGAGCGCTACAGCGGCGAGAACCCGGCCTTCGCGCGCAACGCGCTGCGCGCGTTGCCGCCGGCGCGCTTCATCGAGCAGTTGCGCCGGCGCGGCATCGACTATCACGAAAAGCACAAGGGCCAGCTGTTCTGCGACGACTCGTCGGAGCAGGTCATCGCGATGCTGCGCGACGATTGCGACGAGGCCGGCGTGCGCTGGTTCAGGCCGATCGCCGTGCACGCGGTCGAGCCGGACTCAAGCTTGCAATCCGGCTCGGGCGACCCGCGGCGCAGTTCGCCGCGCTTCGTCGTGTGCACGCAGGCCGGCGACTTGCGTGCCGCGTCGGTCGTCGTCGCCACCGGCGGTCTGGCGATCCCGAAGGCCGGTGCCAGCGATTTCGGCCTGTCCGTTGCGCGCCGTTTCGGGCTGCGCGTCGTCGAGCCGCGGCCCGCGCTGGTGCCGCTGACCTTCGATGCACAGAGCTGGCGTCCGTTTGCCGAGCTGGCCGGGCTGGCCTTGCCGGTCGTCATCGGCGTGCAGAAGGTCGCAGCTGCTGCACGGGCTGCCGCCAACGCCCCGCCGAGCTTCGACGAAGACCTGCTGTTCACGCACCGTGGGCTGTCGGGGCCCGCCGTCCTGCAGATCTCGAGCTTCTGGCGGCACGGCGAGGCGTTGACGATCGACCTGACCGCCGGCCAGGATCTGGAGGCTGCGCTGCTTGCCGAGAAGCGCAGCATCCGCCAGCAACTGGCGACCGCACTGGCGACGCAATTGCC
>CALLYQ010000434.1 GCA_937858875.1 uncultured Lautropia sp.
TGCTGGAAAACATCGCCGGCGCCCCGACGCTGCAGGGGCAACCCGCCATCTACTACCGGGCAACGGTGCGCGTCACCGGCCCGCGCAACGCAGAGAGCCTGATCCAGGCGGCCTTCTCGCGCTGAACCCTCTTTTCCGGAGACTTCCCATGAGCGCAGTTCGAACTCGTTCCGCCTGCGTGGCCGTGGGCCTGGCCCTCGGAATTCCGACGCTTGCCGGCGCGGTGGACATCAGCCAGTTGCCGATCTCGGCGAAATCTCAGGCGACGCCGAACATCATCTTCGGTGTCGACGACTCGGGATCGATGGACTGGGAGCTGATGATGCCGACGCCGAGCGGCATCCTGTACTGGCGCAATTCCTCGGGATCGACGCCCGGCCGCTTCTACAACGCGAGCGGCGCCTACGAAACTTCGGGTACCGCCTACGGCTACCTGTTCCCGAACGGCCAGGGCGCGACCGATACGCGGAACTACACCGACAGCTATGCCGCTGTACCACCCACGCCACAGTTCGCATTCGCGCGCTCGCATCACTACAACCCGATGTACTACAACCCGGCGATCACCTACGTGCCATGGTCGCCGGCATGGATCAACGGTTCGCTGCGCAGCTTCGGCAACGCCGATCCCGCCGCTGCGCGCTCGCATCCGTGGTTCCCGACTTCCGGGTCCGCGGTCACGTTCGACCTCACCAAGGAGCTGTCCAGCAACAGCAACTACTGGACCTTCCGGGTCCAGAGGACGATGTTCCTGAACGGAAAGCAGGTCCCCGGCATCCGGGAGAAAAGCGCCAGTTCGAACTACGACAGCAACTCGATCTGGCCGACCAGCAAGAGCAACAATACGGACTTCCGTATCCCGTACTACCCGGCAACCTACTGGATCAAGGACTCGACCTGCACGGCGACGTCCATCGGTACGAACAGCACGACGCCAGTCATGTGCGCGACCGGGCCCGACGGTGCCTACCTGCGTCGCATCGAGATCAAGTCGAACTCGCCGTCGATCGTCGGCGGCAAGTTCCCGAGCGGTCGCACCTACACGCAGGAGATGCAGAACTTCGCCAACTGGTTCCAGTACTACCGCAAGCGCAAGCTGCTGCTGGCCTCGGCGATGTCGAACGCGTTGGCCGACATCAAGGGGATCCGCGGCGGCAGCACCTACTTCACGAAGGACTGGAGCTCGAACGTCACGATGCGCGACTTCGCATCGGAGAACGACGCTCAGAACGGCAAGGTGATCCTCGGCTCGATCTATTCGAACCCGGCCAACCAGGCGACGCCGACCACGCGTACGCTGAAGGCGATCGGCCAGCAGTTCGAGCGCACCGACGCGAATGCGCCGGTCCAGTTCGCCTGCCAGCGCAACGCAGCCTTCGTGCTGACCGACGGATTCGCCAACGACATCGGCAGCCAGTCGGTGCCGGCCTATTCGCAATCGACCTGGCACGACAAGGCGCCCTACAAGACGATCCAGAGCAAATCGCTGGCCGATATCGCAGCTTCCTACTACACGAACAACCTGCGCCCGGACCTGACGACGGGCCTGCTGTCGATCGACCCGTCGGACACCAGTCCCAATGCCGACAGGAACACCGACCTGCACATGCAGACCTTCGCGATCACGATGGGTGCGCTCGGCACGATCTACGGCAAGGACACGCCGCAGGCGCGCAACCCCTTCGTGAACCCGCCGAGCTGGCCGACTGCCAAGGATGACGATCCGAGTTCGATCGACGACCTCTGGCACGCGACGATCAACGGCCGCGGCGCCATGTATGCGGCCAACAATGCCGAGGAAGTGACTTCGGCGATGCAGGACATGGTGCGCAAGATCCTCGTGGCGGCCGGTTCGGATGCCGGTATCGCGGTCTCGACGGTGAACCTGCGGGCCGGCGACAACACGGCCTTCGTGTCGTCGTACAACGCGCGGAACTGGACCGGCGACATCGCGGCCTTTCCGATCGACCTGGCGACGGGCAACGTCGATACGACGGCCGGCAAGGAGCTGTGGTCGGCCCGCGACTTGCTCGACAAGCGCGATCCGGCGGGCCGCATCATCGCGTCGCACAGCGGTACCGGCGGCGTGCCGTTCACGGCAGCCGGCCTGGGGGCGACGCTGCTCGGCAAGCTGGCGGTCAACGGCGGCGACGGCGCCGATGTGCTGGCCTGGCTGCGCGGCGTGCGCACCAACGAGGGCCCGGCCGCGCCCCACTATCGCGTTCGCGACCATCTGCTCGGCGACATCGTGACGGCCGAGCCGCTGTACTTCGACGGCGTCGCCTACCAGGCGGCCAACGACGGCATGCTGCACGCGTTCGACGCGGACAACGGCAACGAACTGTGGGCCTACGTTCCGTACAACGCGCTGGGCCGGCTCAAGCACCTCGCCGATCCGCTGTACGAGCATCGATTCATCGTCGACGGCACGCCGGCCGCCGCGAAGATCCAGAACGAAACCCGGACCATCCTGGTCGGCGGACTGCGCGGCGGCGGCGCCGGCTACTACGCGCTGGACATCACCGATCCGCGGGCAGCCAGCGAATCGGCCCTGGCCGGCAAGGTGCTCTGGGAATTTCCGAACGCGTCGACGCCGGCGGCGACGCTGAACCAGATCGGCAGTTCGTTCGGCAAACCGGTGATCGTCAAGACTTCCGGCAACGGCTGGGTCGTCCTGCTCACCTCCGGCTACAACAACGCAAGCGGCAAAGGACACCTGTTCGTGCTCGACGCGGTCACCGGTGCGCTGCTGAAGACCATCGCGACGCCGTCGGGTACGGGCCTGGCGCACATTTCGGCCTGGGTCGACGATCCGGCCGCCGTCGAGCCGACCGTCGAATTCACTTACGGCGGCGACCTGGGCGGCAACCTGTGGCGATTCGACATGCGCGGCGACATCGCGTCGTGGAGTGTGGCCAGGCTGGTGTCCTTCGGCTCGAGCCAGCCGATCACCAGCGCCCCCGAACTGACCTGGGTCGACGGCAAGCGGATGGTCCTGACCGGCACCGGCCAGTTGCTCGGGGATGCCGACCTGACCACCAGTGCCACCCAGTCGGTCTACGGGATCATCGATCGCGGTTCGGAAATCACCGAGCCGGCCAAGAAGCTGTTCAAGCAGACGCTGAAAGAGGGCAGCGGCGGCATCCGGCACGTGACCAACACCGACGTCGATTTCGGCAGCTACGAGGGCTGGCGCTTCGACCTGCCGGCCGGCGAGCGCGTGTCCACGGACCCGTCGGTAGCCTTCGGTGCGCTGGTCTTCACGTCGAACAAGCCGTCGGCGATGGCCTGCTCGACCGAGTCGTACCTGTACGCGGTCAACGTGGCCAACGGCGGGCAGATGCCGCCGAGCATCCACCACACCGAGGCCTGGACCGGCCGCCGCCTCGGTTTCGCCTACTCGTCGCGTCCGGTGAGGGTCACGCTTCCGTCGGGCAAGGTCGTCGCGATCACGCACAAGTCGGACACGACGGTGGCCTCGTCGCTGCTGCCGGTCGGCGGCACGCCGCCGCTGCGCAAACTCGGCTGGCGCGAAGTGTTCCGCTGATCAGGAAGCTGCCGACATCATCTCGTCGAGCCACTCGATCCAGTGCCGCACCGGCGTGCCGGTGCCGGACTGGAGGTGCGCAAGACAGCCGACGTTCGCCGACAGGATCAATTGCGGCGTGCCGGCCTGCAGGTTCGCCAGCTTGCGATCGCGCAAGCGAGTGGACAGTTCCGGCTGCAGGATCGAGTAGGTGCCGGCCGAACCGCAGCACAGGTGCGACTCGGCCACCGGCAGCGGCGCGACGCCCAATGCGACGAGCAGCCGCTCGACGGCGCCGCGGATCCCCTGCCCGTGCTGCAGCGTGCACGGCGGATGGAACGCGATCCGCTGATCGCCGCGCGCAGTGATCCCTGCGCGAAGCGAGGCAACCGCAGGTTCGAGTTGCTGCGGCAGCCACTCGGCGAGGTCGCGGGTCAACGACACGATCCGCTGCGCCTTCGGTCCGTATTCGGGATCGTCGCGCAGCAGGTG
>CALLYQ010000435.1 GCA_937858875.1 uncultured Lautropia sp.
GCGCTGCGCCCGCTGCTCGGCAACCGCATCTACGGCTGCGACGACTGCCAGCTCGCCTGTCCGTGGAACCGCTTCGCGCGGCCGGCGCGGGTGCCGGATTTCGCTGCGCGCAACGGGCTCGACGCGGCGACGCTGGCCGAGCTGTTTGCCTGGAGCCAGGAGGAGTTCGACGCGCGGCTGGCCGGTTCGCCGATCCGGCGCATCGGCCACGAGCGCTGGCTGCGCAATATCGCGGTGGCGCTGGGGAACGTGGTCGGCGACGAAGCGGCGCATGCGCAGGCTCGCGAGGTGCTGCTGACCCGCATCGGCGACGCTTCGACGCTGGTGCGCGAGCATGTCGATTGGGCTTTGCGACGGCAGCAGGCCCTACTGCACGACGCCGATCCAGAACGGCAGCCCGATCGCCGCGGCGATCATCGAGACGGTGACCAGCATCGCGACGTAGGGCCCGTCGTATCCCATCCGGCTGGCCAGGATGTAGCACGATGAGGCCGCCGGCATCGCCGCGTACAGCACCGCGATCTGTCTGGCCAGCGGCGGCAGCCCGAACAGCGACGCAGCGGCCAGGGCCGCGGCAGGCATCGCGATCAGCTTGACCACGGTGATCCAGGTGCTCAGCCGCGCGAGCGCCGCGCGCGACACCTGGTCGGCTTCCGGCGGACGCCGGAAGATCAGTCCGGCGCCGGTCGCCAGCAGGCCGAGCGCGATCGACGCACTGCCGAGCCGGCCGATCGTCGCGTCGACCGGCTCGGGCAGCGACAGCCCGAGAAGATTGCCCGCGAGACCGCCCAGCGTCGCCAGGATCAACGGGTTCTTCGCGAGCTCGCGCAACAGTCCGCCGCCGATGCCGCTGGCCATCGGCAGGACCGCCATGACGTTCAGCAGCGGCACCGTGAATCCCATGATGACGGCCGCCAGCCCGACCCCCGGCTCGCCGCCCAGCCGGTGCGCGAGCGCCAGCAGCACATACGAGTTGAAGCGGAACGCGCATTGGACGGCGGAAGCGAACTGGCGCGCCGGCGCCTTCAGCAGCGGCCGCGCGGCGAAGCCGAGCCCGATGCCGACCGCCACCGCGACCAGAGCCGCCGACACGGCCGGCAGCGCGCCGGCCGCCCCGAGGTCGGTCTTCAGCACGGTACGGAACAGCAGCGCGGGGAACAGCAGGTAGTAGACGATCTTCTCGACGTCGGGCCAGAAGCCGCCGCCGAGCCAGTCGCGCCGCTTCAGCGCGAAGCCGATGACGATCATCGCGAGGTCCGGCAGCAGCAGCGTGAATGCGCTCATGGAACGCGAATATAGCCGCCGCCGGCCGACTCGCACCGACGACGTCAATCGATCACATTGACGACGTTGAAGTCGACCATCTGCTGCCGCGTCAAATAGGTCATCTCGGCGGCCGAAGTCTCGACGCCGAAGGACACCAGCCGCTGCGAGGCGCCCATCTCGACGACGAAGGCCGCCCAGCGGGCGGCCATCTTCGCGCCGTTCTTTTCGAGGAACTGAAGGAGCTTGCGCGCCTCTCTTATTTCGGCGTGCCCCTTGTACGAGTTCAGCAGATCGAGAAGCTTGCGCACGAGGTCCGGATCGTTGACGCCGGTCGGCATGTGGATGCCGTACCGCCCGTTGGGTTCGATGCGTCGCGCGACGCCGCCCAGAAACGCATCGGCGCAGGCGCTCGCGCAGCGAGCACCCGACGGAATCCGCGTGGCGAGGCCTTGCTTTCGGATCAGCCTCCCGATCGCCAGGCCGGCTGGCTCGTCGCCGCCACCGGAGTCGAAAAGGACCTCGTCGACGCGCTCGCGAGCGATTAGAGCTTCCAGCTTTGCGACGTCGGCGACCCGCATGCTTTCGCCGCGCGGGTTTTCCTTCGTCGGAGCGATGTCCCGAAGGAAGAGCACGCGCTTGCCCTGATAGCGGGCAATGCCGACTTCGGCCGACCAGGCCGGCGAGGCAATGCCGATGAACGACGCGAGACCGATCACCGATGCGATGGCGATCGCCGAACTGCTGCGGGCACCCAGCGCCGCAGTTGCCAGGCGGATTGCCAGCTCAGACGCGAACATAGCGTCCTGACGACGGGTCCTTGCAGAAAGTCGAGACCTGGCGGACCTCCTGCCCGCGGATGACCGCCAGCTCGTTGACCCGTTGGCAGTCGTCGCGTCCGGCGACCTGTGCCGGTCCGGCGGCTTGTGCCGATCCGCGCGCCTGGCCGTCCCAGCGCACCGCCGGTGCGGGCGCCGCGCTGGCTTCCACGC
>CALLYQ010000436.1 GCA_937858875.1 uncultured Lautropia sp.
CGGAGCCGATGGCGCGCGATACGAACTGAGGCCGGTGTCGTTCCCGGCGATGGTATCGATCCGGCACAATCCGGGCGTGACCAGCCGCCAGGCATGCCGGGCGCTCGGCCCTGCGCCTGACCGCGCTGATCGCGCGCCCGATTCATCACCAACTGAAGGAACGACCATCCAATGAGCATCGAACTGACCAAGAGCGCGATCGACCTCGGCATCGTCACGACGAACGGCCCGGCCATGCTGGCTTTCTATCGCGACGTGATCGGCCTGAAATACCTGCGCGAGATGCCTATGCCGATCGGCAGCGGCGTCATGCATCAGCTGGCCTGCGGCGACAGCATCGTGAAGCTGATCGTCCTCGAATCGACGCCGGCAGCAGCGGCGCCGGGCGGCATCGCCGGTGCCAACGGCTACCGCTACTGGACGATGACGGTGGCAAACCTGCCCGCGATGCTCGGGCGCTGTGCCGACGCCGGCCACAAGGTGGTCAGCGGCGCGAAGGAGATCCGCCCCGGCGTCAGCATCGGCATCGTGGCCGATCCCGACGGCAACTGGGTCGAGTTCCTGTCGATCGCGCCGCGGTAGACTCGCTGCCTGCGTCCGAATCCTTCGGCCAACTGCTAACTGGAGTTCCCGATGTCCTCGTTGAAGCTTCCGCTGGCGGCGCTCGCCGGCCTCTCCCTTTGTGCGGCACTGGCCGCTCCGGCGTTCGCGCAGCAGAAATCGGTCGCCGTGACCGCCATCGTCGAGCATCCGGCGCTCGACTCGGTGCGCGACGGGGTCAAGGAGGCGCTCGCCAAGGCTGGCTTCGACGAGGGCAAGAACCTGAAGTGGCAGTACCAGAGCGCGCAGGGCAACACCGGCACCGCGGCGCAGATCGCGCGCAAGTTCATCGGCGACCGGCCCGACGCGATCGTCGCGATCGCCACGCCTTCGGCGCAGGCGGTCGTCGCTGCGACCAAGCAGATTCCGGTCGTCTTCTCGGCGGTCACCGACCCCGTGGCGGCGCAACTCGTGCCGTCGATGGCTGCCTCGGGCACGAACGTGACCGGCGTGTCCGATGCGCTCGAACTCGACCGGCAGGTCGAACTGATCGGAAAGGTCGTGCCGGGCGCCAAGCGCATCGGCATGGTCTACAACCCGGGCGAGGCCAACTCGGTGGTCGTCGTCGAGCGGCTTCGCGAACTGCTGCCGAAGTCGGGCATGAGCCTGGTCGAGGCGGCCGCGCCGCGCACCGTCGACGTCGGATCGGCCGCGCGCAGCCTGATCGGCAAGGTCGACGTCATCTACACGAATACCGACAACAACGTCGTCTCGGCCTACGAGGCGCTGGTCAAGGTCGGCAACGACGCGAAGATCCCGCTCGTGGCGGCCGACACCGACAGCGTCAAGCGCGGAGCCATCGCGGCCCTCGGCGTCGACTACCGCGCGCTCGGCGTGCAGACCGGCGAGATCGTCGTGCGCATCCTGAAGGGCGAGAAGCCCGGCGACATCCCGTCGGAAACCAGCGCGAAGCTCGAGCTGCACGTCAATCCCGGCGCCGCGAAACGGCAGGGCGTGACCCTGCCCGAGGAGTTCGTGAAATCGGCGGCACAGGTCGTCGAGTGACAGACGCCTCGGCGGACAGCCGGCGGCGTGGTGAAGTGCAGGGGCGCCTGGCCCGGCGCGGCCCGCAGCGCGCGCGCCCGGCCAACCGGGCCTGAGCGAGCCGCGGACCGATGTCCCTGTACACGCTGCTCGGCGCGCTGGAGATCGGCCTGATCTTCGCGCTGGTCGCACTCGGCGTGCTGATCTCGTTCCGCATCCTGCGCTTTCCGGACCTGACCGTCGACGGCAGCTTTCCGCTCGGCGGCGCTGTCGCCGCGACGCTGATCTCGGCCGGAGCCGACCCGTTCAGCGCGACGCTGGCCGCGATCGTCGCGGGCGCGGTCGCCGGGTTCGTGACCGGCTGGCTGAACGTCAAGCTGCGGATCATGGACCTGCTCGCCAGCATCCTCGTGATGACGGCGCTGTACTCGATCAACCTTCGCGTGATGGGCCGGCCGAACGTGCCGCTGATCAGCGAGCCGACCGTGTTCCAGTTGCTGCAGCCCGAGGCGATCGTCGACTACGTGTTCCGGCCGCTGCTGCTGGTGCTGATCGTGATCGTCGCCAAGCTGCTGCTCGACTGGTACTTCGCAACACAGAACGGGCTGGCGATGCGCGCCACCGGCTCGAACGGCCGGATGTCGCGCGCGCAGGGCGTGAACACCGGCTGGATGGTGCTGGGCGGCATCGCGCTGTCGAATGGGCTGGTCGGGCTGGCCGGCGCGCTGTTCGCGCAGACGCAGGGTGGCGCCGACATCTCGATGGGCATCGGCACGATCGTCATCGGGCTGGCCGCCGTCATCATCGGCGAGAGCATCCTGCCGTCGCGGCGGATCTTCTACGCGACGCTCGCCGTGATCCTCGGCGCGATCATCTATCGCTTCTTCGTCGCGCTCGCGCTTAACAGCGAGTTCATCGGCCTGAAGGCGCAGGACCTGAACCTGGTCACCGCCGTGCTGGTGGCGATCGCGCTGGTGCTGCCGCTGCTCAAGCGGCGGCTCGTCGCGCGCAAGGCGGGCTGAGATGCTCGACGCTCGCGATCTGCACGTCACCTTCAACGCCGGAACGCCGATCGAGACGCGCGCGCTGCGCGGCATGACGCTGGCGATCCCGAGTGGGCAATTCGTCACCGTGATCGGTTCGAACGGTGCCGGCAAGTCGACGCTGCTCAATGCGGTTTCGGGCGACCTCGTCGTCGACAGCGGCCGCATCGAACTCGACGGCGTCGATGTGACTCGACAACCGGTCTGGGAGCGCGCCGATCGCGTTGCGCGCGTGTTCCAGGATCCGATGGCCGGTACCTGCGAAGACCTGACGATCGAGGAGAACCTCGCGCTGGCCGACACGCGCGGTGGCCGTCGCGGCTTCGGGCGCGCGGTCAAGGCGGCGCGGCGCGACGAATACCGGGCGCACCTGGCCACGCTCGGCCTCGGACTGGAGAACCGGCTCGAAGACCGGATCGGCCTGCTGTCGGGCGGCCAGCGCCAGGCGGTCAGCCTGCTGATGGCCTCGCTGCGCCCGTCGCGGATCCTGCTGCTCGACGAGCACACGGCGGCACTCGACCCGCGCACCGCCGATTTCGTGCTGCAACTCACGGTGCGCATCGTCGCCGAGCACCAGCTCACGACGATGATGGTCACGCACAGCATGCGCCAGGCGCTCGACGTCGGCGAGCGCACGGTGATGCTTCACCAGGGCCAGGTCGTGCTCGACGTCTCCGGCGAGCAGCGCAAGGGGCTCGACGTGCCCGACCTGCTCGCAATGTTCGAGCGCGTGCGCGGCGAGCAGCTTTCCGACGATTCGCTGCTGCTCGGATAGGGCCGGCAGCGGTCGCCTGCGGGGTATCCGGTTTTCCAAAACAGGAATCGATAACAAGAACGGTTTGCATTAGAATTTCGACGCTCGTCTCCGTGCCATGATCAACCCAGCCCTGCGCCTCTGGGGCGCGCCACTTGTCCTGGGCCTGCTGACCGCAAGCGGCCTGCTCAGCGCGCTGGTTTCGGACACCTGGGGAGACATGTGGTCGTGGTTCGCGCTCGGTATCCCGGTGGTCGTCATGGTGGTCTTCGCGCTGCGGCGGCCGGCCCTGGCCCGGCGAGACCGGGACTCAAGCAACGATTCCAGGAACTCCAGATGCGAAACCTGATACCTGCCGCCCTCGCCGCTGCACTGGCCTGCGGTCTTTCTGGTGCACATGGCCAGCAGGCGGCGTCCGCCGGTTCGCAGGAGTCCGGGCCCACGCTGCAGACCGTGACCGTCGAGGCCAGCGCCGACGCGTCGGCACAGGGCTTGTCTGCCCCCCATGCCGGCGGCCAGGTGGCGCGCGGCGGCCGGGCCGGCATCCTGGGCACACGGGACAGCCTGGAGACGCCGTTCAGCATTACCAGCTATACGAACGAGCTGATCCAGGACCGCCACGCGCGCAGCGTCGGCGAGGTGCTGTTGAACGACCCGACCGTGCGCGTGGCGCGCGGCTTCGGCAACTTCCAGGAGACCTACTTCATCCGCGGCTTCGTGCTGGGCTCGGACGACACGGCCTACAACGGCCTGTTCGGCCTGTTGCCGCGCCAGTACATCGCCACCGAACTGTTCGAACGGGTCGAGGTGCTGCGTGGTGCGTCGGCCTTCCTGACCGGGGCCGCACCCAACGGCGGCGGCATCGGCGGCACGATCAACCTGCTGCCCAAGCGCGCGCCGAACGAGCCGCTGTCGCGGGTCACGGTCGGTGCCGGCAGCGGCTCGCAGGGCAACGTCGCAATCGACCTGGCGCGGCGATTCGGGCCCGACCAGAGCACGGGCTTGCGCTTCAATGCAGCCTATCGAGACGGCGGCACCGGCATCGACGACGAAAAAGCCAGGCTGGGCCTCGCGGTGCTGGGCGCCGACTGGCGCAGCCGCGACGCGCGCCTTTCGGCCGACATCGGCTGGCAGGACAACCGCCTGAAGCGCACCCGCCCCAATGTCACGCTGAGCGGCACGACGGCAGTGCCGCGGCCGCCCGACGCCAGTTCGAACTTCGCGCAGTCGTGGACCTATTCCAACGAACGCGACGTGTTCGGCACGCTGCGCGGCGAATACGACATCAGCGACTCCGTGACCGCCTGGGCGGCCTACGGCGGGGG
>CALLYQ010000437.1 GCA_937858875.1 uncultured Lautropia sp.
GCGACCGTGCAGCAGGTCGATCGCATCGTGGTGATGGACGCCGGCCGCATCGTCCAGCTCGATACGCCGCAAGCCATCTATCGTTCGCCTGCCAACCAGTTCGTCGCGGATTTCATCGGCGCCAGCAATCTCGTCGAGGGAACGCTGGAGACGAACGGCGGCCATGCTCGCGTGCGCTACGCCGACGGCCAGGTCCTCGGCGTCGATGCCGCCACGGGCCCGAAGGCGGTGCCAGGCAAGGTCATGACGGCCATCCGCCCCGAGAGCATCCGGCTGCTTCCGGGCGCCGGCATGGCCGCTGCTGCCGCTCGCGCTGCTGCCACGCCTGCCGCTTCGGCTACTGCCACTCCCGCCGCTGCCTGTGCCGTCGGCGATTCGACGACTCCCGCCATCGTCCGCGGCCGGCTCGTCGACCAGAGCTACCTCGGCGCAAGGTTCTCCTACCAGGTCGAGGCACTGGGCGCCGTGCTGCGCGTCGAGGCCGAGGCCGACCTGCCGTCCGGCGACGTGGCGCTGCAGATCCCGCCATCGGCCATCGTCGTCTTTCCCGTTTCCTGAATCGCCAGCATCCCAGCCATGACCGAACCGATCCCCTATCGTCCGGACGCCGCCTGCCCGCTCGACGGTATCCGCGTGCTCGATCTGAGCCGCGTCGTCGCGGGCAACATGCTGAGCCTGCTGCTGGCCGACTTCGGCGCCGAGGTCATCAAGATCGAGGCGCCGGGCCGCGGCGATTCGCTGCGGGAATGGAACGAGGACGGCATCGGCGTCTACTGGAAGGTCTACGCACGCAACAAGAAGAGTCTGACGCTGGACATCCGCAAGCCACGCGGCAAGGAGATCCTGCAACGGCTGGTCGCCGGGTCCGACGTGCTGATCGAGAACTTCCGGCCCGGCGTGCTCGAGCGGCTGGGCTTTTCCGCCGAAGCGCTGCACGCGATCAACGACAAGCTCGTCATCGTGCGGCTGTCCGGGTGGGGACAGACCGGCCCCTACAGCCAGCGGCCGGGCTTCGGAAGCCTGGTCGAGGCGATCTCGGGCTTCGCTGCCAAGAACGGCTTTGCCGACAAGCCCCCGGCGCTGCCGAATCTGGCGCTGGCCGACATGGTGTCCGGGCTGCATGGCGCCTACGCCACGATGATCGCGCTGCGCGAGGTCGAGACGAAGCAGCGGCGCGGCCAGGTCATCGACCTGTCACTGCTCGAACCGATGATCGCCATCCTCGGTCCCGACGTGGCCGCCTATCGCGTGACCGGCCAGGTGCCGCCCCGCTCGGGCAACCGCGCGTCGATCTCGGCGCCACGCAACGTCTACCTGACGCGCGACGGCCACTACGTTGCGCTGTCGGCATCGACGCAGGAGATGACCGAGCGCCTGTTCCGGGTCATCGGGCGGCCGGAGCTGATCGACGATCCCCGCTTCCGGACCAATTCCGACCGGCTGCGCAACGTCGAGGAACTCGACGGCATCGTCGGCGACTTCATCGGCGCACGCGACTGCGCCGACGCCCTGGCCTTCTTCGAGCAGGCGGAAGTCACCGTCGGCCCCGTCTACGACGTCTCGCAGATCATGGACGACCGGCACATCCGCGAGCGCGGCGTCTACGTCGAGCTGCCCGATCCGGAGATGGGCCGCGTCCCGATGCACGACGTCGTGCCGCGCCTGTCGGATTCCCCCGGGGCGATCCGTCGCCCGGCCCCGGCACTCGGCGAACACAACGACGAGCTGCTGCGCAGCATCGGCATCTGCGCCGACGAGCAAGACCATCTACGCCAGCAAGGAGTGATCTGATGCAGCACTACCGTTCCATCCTGTTCCTGCCGATCCTGCAGCCCCGCTTCCTGGCCAAGGCCCATCTGCGGGAGGCCGATGCGGTCATCCTGGACCTCGAGGACTCGATCGTCCATGCCCGCAAGGCGGAGGCTCGCGCGCTGGTCGCCGAGACCGCCGCCGACCTGCACGGTCGCGGCCTGCAGGTGTTCGTCCGGATCAACAGCCAGCCCGAGCTGGCCGCGCTGGACATTCCGGCGGCGGTCGGCGCGAACGTCCATGGCCTGTTCGTGCCGAAGGTCGACACGGTGCAACAGCTTGCCGAGCACATCGGACACGTCTCGCGTGCCGAAGCGGCCGCCGGCCTGCCGGACGGCCACACCCGCATCGTTGCGCTGCTCGAGACGCCCCGCAGCATCTTCAATGCGCTGGCGATCGCCGACTCCAGCCCGCGCCTGCTCGCCATCAGCTTCGGCGTCGAGGACTACGCGTCGATCATGGAGCAGGAGCCCGAACCGCGTGCGATGAGCCACGCCGCGGAGACCGTCGCCATCGCCGCGAAAGCCGCCGGGATCCAGGCGCTGGGCCTGCCGGGCAGCATCGCCCGCTTCGACGACGCCGATGCCATGCGCGAGGTCGCCCGGCTGGCCCGCCGGCTCGGCTACACGGGCAGCGCCTGCATCCACCCGGCGCAGGTCCCGATCTTCAACGAGGCCTTCGGCGTATCGGACGACGAGGCCCGGCAGGCCGCGCGCGTCGTCGAGGTCTACGAGAAGGCGATGGCCGACGGCCTGGGCGCCATCGCCCTCGACGGGCGCATGATCGACATCCCGATCTACGACCGCGCGCTGGCCACGCTGCGTCGTGCACAGCGAATCAACGGCGGCTGAAGGACCACGGGCAGAAGCATCCGGTCCATCATGTCGCCGGGCTCGTCCCGGTCGGAAGGACAGGGCTACCATCGGGCCTTTCCATCCGCACGCTTTCGCACGATGCAGACCGCCGAGCCCGACAAGACCTCGAACACCGACGACGAACGCATCACGCAGGTCGCGGTACTCCCGCCGCCCGAAGACCTGATCCGCTTCTTCCCGATCCAGGGCAGCCCCGTCGAGACCCTGGTCGCCGAGTCGCGCCGCGCCGTCCGCCGCATCGTGCGCGGCGACGACGACCGGCTGCTCGTCGTGATCGGCCCCTGCTCGATCCACGACCCGCGCGCCGCGCTCGACTACGCGCAGCGCCTGGCCGCACAGCGAGAGCGCTTTCGCGACACGCTCGAGATCGTCATGCGCGTCTATTTCGAGAAGCCGCGCACGACAGTCGGCTGGAAAGGCCTGATCAACGATCCGTATCTCGATGAGTGCTGCCGGATCAACGAAGGCCTGCGGATCGCACGCTCGCTGCTGATCGACATCGCACGGCTCGGCGTCCCGGCGGGCAGCGAACTGCTCGACCCGAACTCGCCGCAATATCTGGCCGACCTGATCGCCTGGGGCGCGATCGGCGCACGCACCACCGAGAGCCAGGTCCACCGGGAATTGGCGTCGGGCACCTCGTCGCCGATCGGCTTCAAGAACGGCACCGACGGCAACGTCCGGGTCGCGATCGACGCGATCCTCGCCGCACGCAGTCCGCACAACTTCCTCGGCATCCACAAGAACGGCCACGTCGCGATGGTGAGCACCAGCGGCAATCCGGATTGCCATCTGATCCTGCGCGGCGGCCGTCATCCGAACTACGACCGCGCGAGCGTCGAAGCGGCCTGCGCGGAACTGCGTACAGCCGACTGCGCGCCGTCGCTGATGATCGACTGCTCGCACGCCAACAGCAGCAAGCAGGCGTCGCGCCAGCCCGAGGTCGCAGCCGACATCGCCGGCCAGATCGCCGGCGGCAGCCGGCACATCCTCGGCGTCATGGTCGAGAGCCACCTGGTCGCCGGGCGGCAGGCCTTCACGCCCGGCAGCGACGACCCCGCCGCACTCGTCTACGGCCTGAGCATCACCGACGGCTGCCTCGGCTGGGACGATTCGGTGGCGCTGCTCGAACTGCTCGATCGGGCCGTGTCGCAGCGGCGCAGCCGGTAGCGAACAACTCGATCGACGCGCGAGCACCCTGACAGAAGGAGAAAAAAATGAAGAAGACCTCCCCCGGCGCTGCCGGAGCAGATGCCGCAAGCAGCGATCTGTGTGCGATGAGCGCCACGCAGGTCGTCGGCCTGCTCGAGCGAGGCGAGGTGTCGCCGCTGGACCTGGTCGACGCCGCGATCGCGCGCATCGAAGCGATCGACCCGGTCGTCAACGCGCTGCCGATCCGGCGCCTCGAACAGGCACGAGACGAGGCGAAGTCGTTCGTACCGGACCACGCAGCCGCCGCGGCACCGGGCTGGCTCGGCGGCCTGCCGATCGCCGTCAAGGACTACAACGACGTCGGCGGGAGCCTCACGACCTACGGATCGCCGATCTATGCGCAGAACCGGCCGGCCCGCTCGGACCTGACGGTCGAGCGCCTGCAGCAGCGCGGCGCGATCGTGATCGCGAAATCCAATGTGCCGGAGTTCGCCGGCGCCAATACGTTCAACACGGTCTTCGGCGCGACCCGCAATCCGTGGAATCCCGCGCTGACGGCAGGCGGTTCGTCAGGCGGATCCGCCGCTGCGCTCGCGAGCGGCATGGTCTGGCTTGCGACCGGCAACGACCTGGGCGGCAGCCTGCGCATCCCGGCGAGCTACTGCGGCATCGTCGGCCTGCGTCCGAGCGTCGGACGCGTCGTGCGACCGGCATCGTTGCTGCCCTTCGATCCGCTCTGGGTCGAAGGACCGATGGGCCGCTGCGTCGCCGACGTCGCACTGATGCTGGATGCCCAGGCGTACTTCGATCCGCGCGACCCGCTGTCGCTCGAGCCGCCGGTGCGGCCGTTCGTCGACGCCGTCCGC
>CALLYQ010000438.1 GCA_937858875.1 uncultured Lautropia sp.
CTCTCCTCGGCGGATCGTTCTGCGTGGATTTCGGGCGATCCTAGCACGCTGGTCGACTAGTATACTAGTCCGGTTACAACGATTGCCGCCTCGTTCGCCAACCGCACTTCAACGAATGTCGTCGCTCGCGAGTCCCGTTCCGCAGCGCCGCAGCAGGATCGCGGTACCGCAGATCTATTCGGAGTTGCTCGCGCAGATCGTGTCGATGAGGCTCGAACCCGGCGCGGCGCTCTCGGAATCGCGGATCGCCGACAGCTATGGCGTCAGCCGCACGCCGGTGCGCGAGGCCTTCAAGCGGCTCGCCGAAGACGGTTTCCTCGACGTGATTCCGCAGGTCGGCACCTTCGTCGCGCGCATCGAGCTGCAGGCGATACGCGACGCGCACTTCGTTCGCGAGACGCTCGAGTGCAGGATCGCCGAACTGGCCGCAACGAACATCGACGCCGACGGTCGCCGCGAACTCGCACGCAACATTCGCGAACTGGCAGCGGCCCAGGCGGCCGGCGACCATGGCGCGCATTTCCTGGCCGACGAGGCGATGCACGCGATGCTGGCGCGCTTTGCCGGCCACCGCGACGTCTGGCAACTGATCCGGATCGCCAAGGCGCAGCTCGATCGGGTCCGCCAGTTTGCGCTGAGCCATCCTCGGCGGCCGCGAGAGACGGTGCGCGAGCACCGCGCGATCGCCGACCGGGTCGCCGCCGGCGATGCGGCCGGGGCGGCTGAAGCGATGCGCGCGCACCTGGCCACGGTCATCGACGTGCTCGAAGACATCGCCGGGCGTCATCCGCAGTACTTCGTCGAGCGAGGTTCCGAATGAAGCCGAGCCGGATCGCAGTCATCCGCGCCACGCCGGTCACCGTGCCGCTCGAGGCGCCGCTGCTGCACAGCAACGGCGCGCACTGGGGGCGCTTCGTGCGCACGCTGGTCGAGGTCGAAACCGACGACGGCTTCGTCGGTCTCGGCGAGTTGGGCGGCGGAGGAGAAAGCGCTTCGGCTGCGGTCGAGGGCCTGATCGACTACCTGAAGGGCCACGACGTGTTCCGGCTCGAGGCGATGCGCTTTGCGATCTGCAACCCGACGGCGAGCCTGTACAACAATCGCACGCAGGTTCACGCGGCGCTCGAGTTCGCCTGTCTGGATGTCATGGGCCAGAAGCTCGGCGTGCCGGTCAGCGAGCTGCTGGGTGGCCGCCTGCGCGACGAGATCCCGTTCGCCAGCTACCTGTTCTTCCGCTACGGCGATGCCGATGGTCGCCACGAGGTGCGCACGCCCGGGCAGCTCGTCGCGCATGCACGCGAGCTGAAGGCGCGCCACGGTTTCGCCACGCACAAGCTGAAAGGCGGCGTCTACCCGCCGCGCCATGAGCTCGACTGCTATCGCGCGCTGGCCGACGCGATGCCCGGCGATCGGCTGCGCTACGACCCGAACGCAGCGTTGTCGCTGGGCGACGCGATCGAGTTCGGCCGCGCGATCGAGCTGCTGAACAACGACTACTACGAGGATCCGGTCTGGGGGATGCCGCAGCTTGCGCGCTTGCGCGAATTCGTCCGGATTCCCACCGCGACCAATACGGTGGTCATCGATTTCGAGCAGCTCGCGGCCAACGTCGCGCAGCGCGCCGTCGACGTGATCCTGCTCGACACGACCTTCTGGGGCGGGATCCGGCCGTGCATCAAGGCGGCCGGCATCTGCGAGACCTTCGGGCTCGGCGTGGCTGTCCACTCGTCGGGCGAGCTCGGCGTGCAACTGGCGACGATGCTGCATATGGGCGCCGTCGTGCCGAACCTGGCCTACGCAGCCGACGCGCACTACCACCACCTGGTCGACGACGTGATCGAAGGCGGGCCGTTGCCCTACCGCCAGGGCGCGATCGCCGTGCCCCGGGGACCGGGGCTCGGCGTGCGGCTCGACCGGGAGAAGTTGCGCCGCTACCACGAGCTGTTCGTCGAGCTCGGCGGGTACGCCTACGATCGCGACCCGGGCCGGCCCGGCTGGTATCCGCTCGTGCCGAACGCGCGCTGGGCCGATCCCACGCAGTCGCTCAGGCCCGAGATCGGGGACTCGAGTTGAGCGACGCGACTGTGGCAGCGAGTGGGGCCAGGGTCGGCGGCATCGCCGGGCAGCTCAGGCTCGCGACACTCGATCGTGTGCCTGCCGCCTGCCGGCCGCGCTACGACCCGGCTTCGGCAAGCGTCGGTATCGTCCATCTCGGCCTCGGCAATTTTCACCGAGCGCACCAGGCTGTCTACGTCGACGACGCGCTGGCCGCGGGCGAACGCGACTGGGCGATCTGCGGCATCAACCTGCGCCGCCGGGAACCGGTCGATCGCCTGCAAGCGCAGGATGGCTTGTATACCTTGCTGCTGCGCGGCGGTGATGGCGACGATGCCCGGGCGGGCGCCGGCGCTGCTGTCACGGCCGCACGCGTGATAGCTGCGCTGCGAGAAGCGATCGCGTATCCGGTCGATCCGCAACGCGCAATCGCTCGGCTCGCGGATCCGGCCGTGCGCATCGTCACGCTGACGATCACCGAGAAGGGCTACGTCGATGGCGAAGGCAGTGCGATCGCGCTGCTCGCCGAGGCGCTGGCGCGTCGCCAGGCGGCCGGCATCGGGCCGCTGACGCTGCTGTCCTGCGACAACCTCTCGCAAAACGGCAATACGCTGCGCCGCGCGTTGCGCGCGGAGATCGAGCGGCGCGGCGACGCACGACTGCTCGGCGATTTCGACGAGCGCGTCGCCTGTCCGAACACGATGGTCGATCGGATCGTGCCGGCCACCGCGCCGCGTGCTCTCGACGAGGCGGCGGCAGCGACCGGCCTGCGCGACGATTGGCCGGTCGCGGCCGAGCGCTTCACGCATTGGGTCGTCGAGGACCGCTTCGTGGCTGGCCGCCCCGACTGGGCGCGCGACGGAGTTCAATTCGTGCGCGACGTGCGCCCTTTCGAGGCGATGAAGCTGCGGCTGCTGAATTCAGCGCATTCGGCGCTGGCTTGTCTCGGCATCCCGGCCGGCATCGCGACCGTCGACGAAGCGATCGCCGAGCCGAGATTGCGCGCATTCGTCGAACGCCTGTGGCGCGAAGACCTGGTGCCGACCTTGCCGGCCGAAGTGCGCGAAGCCTCGATCGGCTATCGCGCGGCGTTGGTCGCGCGTTTCGCCAACGACGCCCTCGGCCACCGGCTCGACCAGATCGCGATCGACAGTTCGCAGAAGA
>CALLYQ010000439.1 GCA_937858875.1 uncultured Lautropia sp.
GAACCTGATCCGGCACCTGCTCGACCTGGTGCCCGATCGAAAGGTACCGATCGAGCCGCTCGAACTGAAGCCATTGCCGGGCAAGCCGGCCAAGGAGCGCTACACGGGGCCGGTCAAGCCGCTGAAGGGCCGCTACTGAACCGGCCGGAGCGGCGCTCGAACCGGCCGGCGGCGCAACGGCTGCTCACTGCCCGGCGAGCGCTCGCTCCGCGTCGAGGTGCTCGCGCCCGAGGCTGGCCGCGACCATCGGGTGCGTGATCCTGCCGGACAGCACGTTGAGGCCGGCGCGCAGAGAGGCATCGGAGCGCAAGGCCTGCAGGCCGCGCTCGGCCAGCATCAGCCCGTAGGGCAGCGTCGCGAAGTTCAGCGCGTGGCTCGACGTGTGCGGGACGGCGCCCGGCATGTTGGCAACGCAGTAGTGGACGATGCCGTCGACCTCGTAGACCGGATCGGCGTGCGTGGTCGGGCGCGAAGTCTCGAAGCAGCCGCCCTGGTCGATCGCGATGTCGACGACGATGGCTCGCGGCTTCATCGCGCCGAGCATCTCCCGGCTCACCAGCCGCGGAGCGCTTGCGCCGGCAACCAGCACGGCACCGATGACGACGTCGGCCTGCGCGATTTCTTCCTCGATCGCGCTGCGCGTCGACGGCCGCGTGCGCAGCCGGCCCGGAAGCTGCGCCTCGAGCGCACGCAGCCGGGGCAGCGAGCGGTTGACCACGCTGACCTCGGCCCCGGAACCGGCCGCCATGCGCGCTGCCTGCGCGCCGGCCACTCCGGCGCCGAGCACGAGCACGCGCGCCGCCAGTGCACCGACGACGCCCCCCAGCAGCATGCCGCCGCCGCCCGAGCTGCGCATCAGCAGGTGGCCGGCGACCGTGATCGCGAGCCGGCCGGCGACCTCGCTCATCGGTGCCAGCAACGGCAGCGAACCGTCGGGCTCCATGACCGTCTCGTAGGCGATCGCCGCACAGCCGGACGCGAGCAGGCCGGCCGCCTGCCCTGGATCGGGCGCCAGGTGGAGGTAAGCGAACAGGATGTGATGCGGCCTGAGCAACTCGAGTTCGGCCGGCTGCGGCTCCTTGACCTTGATGATCAACTCGGCGGCCTCGAAGACCGCGCTTGCGTCGGGCAGCACCGTGGCGCCGGCCTGCCGGTAGACCTCGTCGCCCGCACCGATCCCGATGCCCGCGCAGGTCTCGACGACGACCTCGTGGCCGCGCGCGACGAACTCGCGCACGGACTCCGGCGTCAGCCCGACCCGGTATTCATGCGTCTTGATTTCCTTCGGGACCCCGACTTTCACGACGACTCTCCTGTAACGGTTGCCTTTGGCGTCGCGGCGACGGGAACCTCGTCGGGCCGACCTTCATGCTGCGGCGCAAAAACGCAAGAATACGAGGTGTCGCGGCGGGGGCAGAAAACTGCATGCGCCGCGTGTTCGGCTGCACCGCCCACGTAGAATCGTCCGGATGTCTTTCAGCACCCATGACAGCGCGCCCTCCGCGCCCGAACCCGCGCCCGCGGCGGCGGACGGCGACGTCGGCGCAGCTCCGTATGCCCGGCTCACGCCGGACCGGATGCTCGATGCACTCGAGTCGGTGGGCCTGCGCGGCGACGGCCGCTTTCTCGCGCTGAACAGCTACGAGAACCGCGTCTACCAGGTTTTCCTCGAAGACGGGAGCCCGGTGGTCGCAAAGTTCTACCGGCCGGCACGCTGGAGCGACGCACAGATCCTCGAGGAGCACGCGTTCGTCCGCGAGCTGGCAGAGCGCGAGATTCCGGTCGTTGCCCCGCTCGAACTCGCGGCTGAAGCGCTGTCCGGCGCGACGCTGCCTGCCTCGACGCTGGCCGCCTTCGACGGCTATCGCTTCGCCGTCTATGCGCGGCATGGCGGCCGTGCGCCCGAACTCGAAGACTCGCGCACGCTCGAGCGGATCGGCCGGTTCCTCGGACGCATCCACTCGGTCGGTGCGATCTCGCCGTTCACTCACCGGCCTGCGCTCGGCGTGGCGAGCTTCGGCGACGAGCCCCGTGCCTGGCTGCTGGCGCAGGAGTTCGTGCCTGCCGACCTGCGGCCCGCCTGGACCGGAATCGTCGACCAGGCGCTCGACGCCGTGCGTGCGGCCTTCGATCGCGCCGGCAGCGTCCGGCAGATCCGCCTGCACGGCGACTGCCACGCAGGCAACCTGCTGTGGACCGACGAAGGCCCGCATTTCGTCGACTTCGACGACGCACGCAACGGCCCGGCGGTCCAGGACTTGTGGATGCTGTTGTCGGGCGAGCGCGAAGCGATGAGCCGCCAGATGTCCGACGTGCTGGCCGGCTACGAAGCCTTCGCGGAGTTCGATCGCCGCGAGCTGCATCTGATCGAGCCGCTGCGTACGCTGCGCCTGATCCACTACTCGGCGTGGATCGCGCGCCGCTGGCACGATCCGGCCTTTCCGGCGGCATTCCCGTGGTTCGGCACGCAGCGCTACTGGCAGGACCGCGTGCTCGAACTGCGCGAGCAGGTGGCGGCGATGCAGGAGCCGGTGCTCGAAGGCGTCTGAGGAGCCGGGCCCGCGCGGCGCCGATGACCGCTCGCGCCGCGGTGGCGCGCTGGCCGAAGCCCGAAATCCGGGGCACACTCGAAATTCTTCGTCAGTGAGGAGAAACAGCACATGTCGTCACGCGACGAAATGCAGGCGACGGTCGACGCGATCGTGCAGCCGGGCAAGGGAATCCTGGCTGCCGACGAGAGCAGCCCGACGATCGCGAAGCGCTTTGCGTCGATCTCCACCGAATCGACGGAGGCCAATCGGCGCGCCTGGCGCGCGCTGCTGCTCGGCGCGCCGGGCGTCGGCGATTACATCAGCGGTGTGATCCTCTACGAGGAAACGCTGGGGCAGGCGACCGACGACGGCGTGCCGCTGGCGAAGCTTGCCGCCGACCAGGGCATCGTCCCGGGCATCAAGGTCGACGCCGGCAAGATCCCGCTGGCCAACGCGCCCGGCGACGAGATCACGCAGGGCCTCGACGGTCTCGGCGCGCGGCTCGAACGCTATCGCGAACAGGGCGCGCGCTTCGCCAAGTGGCGCGCCGTCTACAACGTCTCGGAGAGCCTGCCCGGCCGGCTCGCCATCGAGGCCAACGCCGATTCGCTGGCGCGCTACGCGGCGATCTGCCAGCAGCAGGCGATCGTGCCGATCGTCGAGCCCGAAGTCTTGATGGACGGCGAGCACTCGATCGATCGCTGCGCCGAGGTCACCGAAGAGGTGCTGCATGAGGTCTTCCACGCGCTGCACCGACATCGGGTGAGCCTCGAACTGATGCTGCTGAAACCGAACATGGTCGTGCCCGGCAAGGGCTGCGCGGATCGCGCCGGCAGCGAGCAGGTGGCGGCGCGCACGGTCCAGGTGCTCCGGCGCACGGTGCCGGCGGCCGTTCCCGGGATCTACTTTCTTTCCGGCGGGCAGTCGGCGGCCGAAGCCACCGTCAACCTGGATGCGATGAACCGGATCGGCCCGCACCCGTGGGTACTCGGCTTTTCCTACGGGCGTGCGCTGCAGGACCCGGCGCTCAAGGCCTGGCGCGGCCAGGCCGAAAACGCCGGGCGCGCGCAGCAGGCGCTGCTGTGGCGCGCCCGGCTCAACGGCGCAGCCCGCGACGGGCGCTACGAGCCGTCGATGGAAGACGAACTCGCCGCGGAGGATCGATGACGGGGAACGGTCGCGCCGGCGCGGCGGCGCCTTCCGCCACCGACGACGGCGTGCAAGCGGTTCCCGGCTCGGCGCAGCTCGAACGTGTCCGCGGCTGGATCGCCGACGCGCAGCGCATCGTCGCGCTGACCGGAGCCGGCATTTCGACCGATTCCGGCATTCCCGATTTTCGCGGCCCGCAAGGCGTCTGGACGCGCAACCCGGCGGCCGAAAAGCAATCGACGATCCAGAACTACCTGGCCGACCCGGATGTCCGCAAGGCCGCGTGGCAAGCCCGGCTTCGGCATCCCGCCTGGACGGCCCGCCCCAACGCGGGCCACGAGGTGCTGGCCGAACTCGAGCGCCAGGGGCGGCTACACGGGCTGGTCACGCAGAACATCGACGAACTGCACCAGCGAGCCGGCAACTCGCCGGAGCGCGTCGTCGAAGTGCACGGCACGGTTCGACGCGTGATGTGCTGGCAATGCGGCGAGCGTGCGCCGATGGAGAGCGCGCTGGATCGCGTTCGCAACGGTGAGGAAGATCCCCGCTGCCTGCGTTGCGGCGGCATCCTCAAGAGCGACACGATCTCCTTCGGTCAGGCGCTGGTGCCCGAAGTCATCGAACGGGCGATGACACTCGCTGGCGAAGCCGACCTGCTGCTTGCCGTCGGCTCGACACTGCAGGTCTACCCGGTGGCCGGCATGGTTCCGCTGGCCGCCCGCGCCGGCGCGCGAGTCGTCATCGTGAACGCCGAGCCGACGCCGTTCGACGAACTCGCCGACGCGGTACTGCGCGGCCCGATCGGCGTGTTGCTGCCTGCGATCTGCGCCTGATTCCTCGGCGGCAGCCGCGGCTTCCGTAGCACGGTGCGGTCCCGAGTGCGACCGCCTGCGCGTGGGCGCGCTCGGCATGGGCATGCCGATTGCGCACTGCGCGAAGTCCTGCGCATGCTGCGCGCGTTCGGGAGCAGCAACGAATGAAGTCGATCGTACTCGGAGGACTCCTCGCCGGGGCGCTCGCGCTGTCGCCATTCGGCAGCCGGGGTGCCGCACAAGCCTCCGCCGATGTGCCGGGGACGCCGATCACCCCGACGAGACCGGTCCCCCCGGCAACGCCGACCGCACCCATCACTCCGTCCGCACCGGGAACGCAACCGGCACCGGGAACGCAACCGGCACCGACGGCGCCCGGATCCTCCGGCGCCACCGCAACGCCGGGCGCTCCGCTGGCTCAGCCCGGCGCCGTCCCCCCGGCGGCGACTCCACCGGCCCGGATCGAACTGCCACCGGCAGCGGTCGACGACATGCCGAATCCGGTGGAAGACGCGACGATTACCGCGAAGATCAAGTCCGCGCTGGTCTCGGACGCGTCGACGCGAACCAGCAACATCGACGTCGATACCAAGGGCGGCATCGTGATCCTCGAGGGCACCGTGGTCAACGACGCGCAGGCGCTGCGCGCCATCCAGCTAGCGCGCGCCGTTGAAGGCGTGCGCTCGGTGACCAACAACCTTCGCCTGCAGTAGCAGGGGCGGCCGCGCCGTGCCGCTGGCTTCTATCGATAGACGAGGTCGCGCAAGTACAGCGACAGGTCGGGCACGTAGGTCACGACCAGCAGGCAGCCGATGACGACCAGCACGAAGGGCAACAGGTGGCCGATGATCCGGTCGAGCGAGATCCGTGCGACGGTGCAGGCGGCGAACAGGTTCACCCCGAACGGCGGCGTGATCATGCCCAGCGCCAGGTTCACGACCATGATCATCCCGAAGTGCACCGGGTCGATGCCGAAATGTGCAGCCACCGGCGCCAGGATCGGCGCCAGCACGATGATCGCGGCGCTGGTTTCGATGAACATGCCGATCACGAACAGTGCGCCGTTGACGCCGAGCAGGAACAGGGCCGGCGACTGCAGCACTGCTTCCAGCCAGTGGCCGATCGCCTCGGGTACGGCGGCTCGCGTCAGCAGGTAGGCGAACAGGCCGGCGTTGGCGATGATGAACATGATCACCGCCGACGAGACGACCGATTTGCGCAGCACCTCGAACAGCTGGCCGATGCCGATTTCGCGATAGATCAGCACGCCGACGACGAGCGCATAGAACACCGCCACCGCCGAGGCCTCGGTCGGCGTGAACACGCCGCCGTAGATGCCGCCGAGGATGATGACCGGCATCAGCAGCGCCCAGCCGGCCTGCCAGGTCGCGCGCAGCACCGGCATGCGGCCGTCGCCATCGTGGCGGCCCCAGCCCTTGTACTTGCAGTAGATCCAGACGAACAGCATCAGCGCGGCGCTGATGAAGATGCCCGGCCCGACGCCGGCGATGAACAGTTCGCCGATCGAGACTTCGGCGCTGACGCCGTACAGGATCATTGGAATCGACGGCGGGATGATCACACCGAGTTCGGCGCTGGTCGCCTGCAGCGATGCGGCATACGAGGTCGGGTAGCCGTGCTTGATCAGCGCAGGGATCAGGATCGCGCCGATCGCGAAGGTCGTGGCGACCGAGGAGCCCGAAACCGCCGCGAAGATCATGCAGGTCAGCACGCAGGTCATCGGCAGGCCGCCCTGGACGCCGCCGACCAGGCTCTTCGCGAATTCGACGAGCCGCCGGGAGATGCCGCCGGCCTCCATCAGGTTGCCGGCGAGGATGAAGAACGGGATCGCCGCCAGCGGAAACTTGTTGATCGCGCCGAACATCTCCTTGACCGCGATCAGCATCGGCGCGTTGGCCGCCTGGATCCCGACGATCGCCGCGAGCCCGATCGAGACCGCCACCGAGATGGTCAGTGCGAAGCACAGGACCATCGTGAAGATCATCGTGGCGGTCATTGCGCGGTCTCCAGCTCATGGCGCTGCGGATCGATCAGTTGTCCGATCAGACCCAGCACGCAGAACACCGCGCCGACCGGCATCGCCAGGTAGGCCCAGAACATCGACAGGCTCTCGAGCCCGGCCATCGTCTGTACGCCGCCGCGCTTCGCGTAATCCCAACCCCACCAGATCAGGATCGCGATCAGTACCAGCGACGCGATGCACACGAGCCAGTCGAGCGCGCGCCGCACCTTCGGCGGGCTCCAGCGGTACAGCACGTCGACGCTGATCATCGCGCCGCGCCGGAAGGCTGCCGGAATGCCGAGGAAGACCATCCAGATCAGGCTGAAGCGAATGAGGACTTCGGTCCACTCGGCAGGCTGCTCGAGAACGAAGCGGGTGATGATCTGGAACATGCCGAGCGTTGCGGCGATCGCCAGCATCGCGCAGGCGCCGACCATCGCGAGCGAGGTCATCCAGCCTTCGAAGCGCAGGAATGCGTTTTTCATCGGAATCCGGGGCGAGGCGAGGCTGCCCGGCGGTTCGGGCGTGCCGGAAAGAGCGCCGCCGCACCCGCCCGGATGCGGCGGTCCGTGCGCGTCGGTTCGCCCTCGGGCGCGCCGACGCGCGAACGCAATCAGTTGCCGAAGTTGCGGATCGCGTCGAGCCTGGCCTTGCCGAATTCCTTTTCGAAATCGGCGGCGACCGACGACAGCACGGCGACGAACTTCGACTTGTCGACGTTCTCGACGACTTCCATGCCCTTGGCACGCAGATCGGCGACGCCCTTCTCCTCGTCTTCGTCGACTCGGGCGCGGTTGGCCTTCGTGCCTTCCTTCGCGGCCTCGATGAAGGCCTTCTTGTCGGCGTCGCCGAGCTTGTCGAACGCGGCCTTGTTCATGACGAAGATAGCCGGCGAATAGACGTGACCGGTCAGCGACAGGTGCTTCTGCACCTGGTCGAACTTGGCCGACATGATGACCGGCAGCGGGTTCTCCTGGCCATCCACGGTGCCCTGCTGAAGCGCGGTGAACACCTCGGGGAACGCCATCGGCGTCGTGATGATGCCGAGCGCCTTGTAGGCCGTGATGTGCACCGGGTTCTCCATGGTGCGCATCTTCAGCCCCTTCAGGTCATCGGGCGTCTTGACGTCGCGCTTGCTGTTGGTCATGTGGCGGAAGCCGTTCTCGGCCCAGGCCAGCGCCTTGAAACCCTTGGAGTCGAACTTCTTCAGCAGGTCGTCACCGATCGGGCCGTCGAGCACCGCGCGGGCATGCGCCTTGTCGCGGAACAGGAAGGGCACGTCGAGGATCTTGGTCTCGGGCACGAAGTTGGGCACCGGGCCGGTCGAGCTGTACGCCAGTTCCTGCGTGCCGAGCTGCACCGCCTCGATCGACTCGCGCTCGCCGCCGAGCGCGCCGTTATAGAAGGTCTGGATCTTGTAACGGCCATTGGTGCGCTTCTCGACCTCCTTCGCGAAGGTGTCGATGGCAATGCCCTGGTGCGAGGTCTGGGTGGTCGAAATGCTGATCCGCATGGTGGTCTGCGCCGATGCGCCGGCCATGAGACCCACGGCCAGGCCGAGTCCGAGGGCGATGTGGTGCAACTTCATCAATGTGTCTCCTGCAAAAGAAAAACTTGGCGCTGAAGCTTAGGCCAGCGCACAAGTGAGACCCATTATCCCTGTCGGTGCACCATGACGGGGACGGGGTTTTCGCGCATGTCGGGCACGCGGCCGGGTGCCAGGATGAGCGTGCCAATCAGCCGCAAGCACCTGGGACGCGCGCACGCTGGCGGACGGCAGGCGGAAATCATCGGTTTCAGGGATGTTCAAATGCGCTGGACCGCAGCACAGCGCCATAACGAGCCCGGTCTTGCGGCGCCAGGCGCAGCTCTGCCCATGACACCCCCGCTACCCCCGAATCCAACCTGCCAACCCCGATGCTGGTGGAGGACGAGCGGCTGATCCGCGAGCTGCGCATGGCCGGTCCGGGCCTGGGCATCCTGGTGATCTCCGCCTGAAGCACCGAGGACGCGATCCTGGCGGCGCTGCACGCCGGCGCCATCGGCTGCGTGCTGAAGGAGCGCGACGACCTGCTCAGCACGCTTCATCTGCTGCCGGGCGCCCAGATCTGGACGCCGTATTCCAGCCTGGTGACCACGGCGGCGATGTCGGCGGTGCTGGGTTGGCGCATCGCGAACTTCAGCGAGGAACTGCGCCAGGGCATCATCAAGGCGTGCGCCGACCTCGGCAGCACGCTGGCGCGCGAGCACGAACTGGCGCTCGCCAACAGTCGGTTGCAGCAACGACGCAGCTGGCTGCGGCTTCAGTACTGCCGCGCCGGCATGCGCACCGTCAGGCCATCCATCTCCTGCGTCAGCACGATCTGGCAGCTCAGCCGGCTGCCGTCGTCGGCCGGCTCGGCGGTGAACTGCAGCATGTCCTTCTCACCCGGCTTGGCCGGCGGGATGCGCGAGCGCCAGGGTTCGTCGACGTAGACATGGCAGGTGGCGCAGGTCATGGCACCGCCGCACTCGGCCGCGATGCCGTCCAGGTTGGCGGCCACCGCCGCCTGCATCAGGCTCATGCCGGGCTTGGCCTGGACGTCGAATTGCTGAAAGCTGCCGCCGACCGGGGCGGTGGTGAAGTGCACGGTAATCATTAGATCCTGCTGAAGAATTCGCGCCGCTCGAAGTCCTGCGGGTCTTCGGCCTGCTCGTAGCGCGTGGCGTCGGCGAGCTTGATACGCGTGTAGTAACGAATGAAATCGACGCCGAAGGCCGCCGCCAACGCCTCGTCCTGACCCAGCGCGCCGACCGCGTCGCGCAGCGTGGTCGGCAGGCGCTCGGCGTCCGGATGATAAGGGTCGTCGGTGGCGCGCGGCGCGCGCAGCCGGCGCTCGATGCCGTCCAGACCGGCCGCCAACTGCGACGCCAGGTAGAGGTAGGGGTTGGCGCTCGGCTCGCCGAGCCGGTTCTCGATGCGCGTGGCGGCATCACCGCACTCGCCCACCACGCGTAGCAGCGCGCCGCGGTTGTCGCGGCCCCACAGGATGGCCTGCGGGGCGAGTGCGTTGGGGCGAAAACGCGCGAAGCCGTTGACCGTGGGC
>CALLYQ010000440.1 GCA_937858875.1 uncultured Lautropia sp.
GTTCTCGATGACCACGGGCTGGCCCAGTTGCTTGCTCATTTCCTGCCCGACCAGGCGGGCCGTGATGTCGGCATTGCCGCCCGCGCCAAACCCGTGGACCAGCCGCAGCGGCCGGTCGGGCCATTGCTGCTGCGCCCAGGCCCACGGCGCAAGGCCGGCCGCGGCGATCGCGCCGAGTGCGCTTCGGCGATTCATTCGTACAGGCATCAAGTCTCCTCCTCTCCCGAACGGCTTTGCGCAGCGGTCCGTCGATGGGCGCCGCGGCGGCTCCGATTCATGGGGTGTTTACAAGCTGTGGCCGCCATCGATGACGATGCGCGTGCCGGTCGCCGTCTTCAGGTGCGTGACGCAGGCCAGCACCGACAGCGCGACGTCGTCCGGCGTGACGACGCGGCCCAATGGCGTGGTGGCGGCCTTCTTTTCCAGTTCGTCGCGGCCGCGGCCTTCGACGAAGCCGGTGTCGACCGCTGCCGGGGAGACGGCCAGGAACCGCACTTCGGGGCCGAAGACGCGCGCGAGCGACATCGTCATCGTGTCGAGCGCAGCCTTGGCCGCGCAGTAGGCGATATTGCTGCCGGATCCGGTGAAGGCGGCGACCGAGGACACGTTGACGACGACGCCATCGCCCGAGGCGCGTAGCAGCGGCAACAATGCACGAGTGATCGACCAGGCGCCGCCGACGTTCGCCACCAGTAGGCGGTCGAAAAGCTCGGGCGTCAGCGACGCCACGTCGGCATGCGGGATGCGCCGCGTGTAGCCGGCGGAGTTCACCAGGATGTCGACGGTGCCGCCGGGTTCCTGCAGCCGCTTCGCGACTCGCTCGTGCTCGTCGTGATCTTCGAGCGGGATGTGCATTGCCAGATGCCCGCTGCCGGGCAACTCGGCGCACAGCGCCTCCGCCCTCTCGCGGCCGGCGTTGTAGCCGACCACCACCTTTGCGCCTTCGGCTGCGAGCAGACGCACGGATGCAGCACCGATGCCGCTGCTGCCGCCGGTGACGACCGCGAGCTTTCCTTCGAGCGCGCCCCTGCGCGATCCACTGTCCATCTATCGAACTCTCCGTTCCGGAGCCGCTATTCTTCGACAATCCTGCCCTCGCGGGTCCGCTTTGTCCGTTAAACGAACATGACTTCCTCGCCCGACTCCGGCTCGCTGCGCCGCGGGGTCCTGCTGCTGCGGCTGCTCGCAACCGCGGGCTCCCGTGGCCTGGCGCTGACCGAGCTCGCCGCCCGCAGCGCACTGCCTCACCCGTCGGTTCACCGCGTGCTCAGGCAACTGGTCGAGGAAAGGCTGGCCGAACACAACCCCGAGACGCGCCGCTACCGGCTCGGACCGCTGAGCTTCGAGCTCGGCCTGGCCGGGTCGACGATGTTCGATATCCGGGACCTGTGCGAATCGTCGATGAACGCGCTGGCCGCCTCGACTGCCGACACCGTCTACCTGATCGCCCGCAGCGGATTCGACGCCGTCTGCGTGCACCGGATCGAAGGCACCTTCCCGATCCGCACGCTGGTGCTCGAGGTCGGAAGCCGCAGGCCCCTGGGCGTCGGCGCCGGCGGGCTTGCGATCCTCTCGGCCATCGGCGACGAAGAACGGCGCGAGATCATCGAGCGCGTGGCGCCGAACCTGTCGGCCTTCGGCGGGCTGACCACCGAAGCGCTGTCGCTGGCCTGCAAGCGCAGCAGCAGACTCGGCGCCGCAGTGATCCGCGACACCGTCAACCTCGGCGTGACCGCGATCGGCGTCGCATTCCGCAACGCGATGGGTCAGGCGGTCGGCGCATTGAGCGTGGCCGCGATGTCGCAGAGGATGACGCGCGAGCGGCTCGGCAGGATCGGAACGGCGCTCGCCAGCGCAACGGCCGAGGTGGAGCGGCAGCTACGCGCGAACCGGCGCGGCGCCTGGCATGCCGGGGCGGCGGCCCGGGATCGATAGCGCAGACCTGTCGGATCGAAAGCGCAGACCTGTCAGGTCGGGACGATCTCCCGTCAGGGCGGAACGATCTCGTTCATTCCGGCGTTCAGTCCATTCAGGTAATGGACCAGCGCCACCTTGTCGTCGAAGCGGAAGCCGGCTAGCGCCTGCCGGTAGAAGTCGTAGATCCGCGGCTGCAGCGCTTCCCAGAACGCGCGGCCCTGGTCGGTCAGGATCACGTTCTTCGCCCTGCGGTCATGCACGTCGGGGACCCGACGCACGTGACCCTCGCGCTCGAGACGCTTGAGCACGCCGTCGAGGCTCTGCCGGCTGACCACCAGGTAGTCGGCGAGCTCCGAGAACGGCATGCCCGAAACGACCTGCGGGCGCGACAGGCCGCCGAGCACGGCCCATTGCACGGTCGTGATGCCGAGGATCCGGATCGACTGCCGGTCGAGCGTGTTCCTGGCCTGGAACAGGCGAAAGAACAGCCGGTTATGGACCGAGGACGCCGACTGGTCGTAACGCAAATTGGCAGCCATGTTCAACTCGACACCCGATCGCATCATGATGCTGACATATCCAGGGCGACATGACGGGACCGGATGGCGGATGCCTCGCTTCGCTGCCGACGCCTCAGACCGGCGTGTCCGGGTCGAAGCTGGGCTTGCGCTTCTGCAGGAACGCGTCGATCCCTTCCTTGCCTTCGGGGCCGGCGAAGCCGAGGAACTCGAGCGCCAGCGACGCGTCGAAGATCGGCGTGGCCTGCCGCACCCAGTGGTTCAGCGTCTGCTTGGTCCAGCGGATCGCGGCCGGCGCGCTCTCGGCGAGCTTCGTGGCAACGGCAATCGATTTCGCCTCGACTTCCTCGTCGGGCAGCGCCATCGAGATCAGGTTCATCCGCTCGGCTTCTTCGCCGGTGAAGCTGTCGGCCGTGAGCAGGTAGTACTTGGCCTTGGCCATCCCGCACAGCAGCGGCCAGATGATCGCCGCATGGTCGCCGGCCGCCACGCCGATCTTCAGGTGGCCGTCGGAGAACTTCGCGTCTTTCGAAGCGATCGACACGTCTGCCAGGATCAGGCAGGCGATGCCGGCACCGACGGCCCAGCCGCGGGCCGCCGACACGATCGGCTTGCGGCAGTCGAGCATGCCAAGCACGAGCCGGCGCGCTTCGGTCATCGCCTGCATCCGCAGCACGTAGTCGTCGCAGACCTTGCGCTCGTGGTTCAGGTCGCCGCCGGCCGAGAAGTTGCGGCCTTCGCCGGTGATGATGACGGCCGAGACGCTGTCGTCGGCATCGACGTCGGCCCAGATGTCGGCGACCTCGCGATGCATCGTCGGCGTCATTGCGCCCATCTTCAGCGGAGAAACCATCGTGATGCGCAGCACGCGTGGATGCGGACGATCGAATTTCAGCGTTTCGTAGCGAGCGTAGCGGCTATCGGTCATGGCAGTGGACCTCGAGGTTGGTTCGGAGAGTCGTGCGGAGTGCGACGGGGAGCACGACGATCCTACGCTGGCTTCGCATTTTCATCAAGTACTTGACACGTTTTGGCCAACGGGCGAGGATGCGCGCTCTCCACACTGCGGCGCCCGCTCCGATGTCCAGCTACCCCAACCTGCTGAGCCCGCTCCGGATCGCCGGCGTCACGCTGCCGAACCGCATGGTCATGGGCGCGATGCATACGCGCCTGGAAACGCTCGACCGACCGCTGGAGCGGCTGTCGGCCTTCTACGCGACTCGTGCCGCAGGCGAGATCGCGCTGATCCTGACCGGCGGCTATTCGCCGCTGCCCGAGGGCGTGATGGACGAAGGCGGCCTGGTGCTGGACAGCGCCGACCAGCTTGGCGAACACCGGCAGATCACGTCGGCGGTGCGCGAAGCCGGCGGGCGGATCGTGCTGCAGATCCTGCACGCCGGCCGCTACGCGAAGGTCGCGGAATGCGTGGCGCCCTCTGCCGGCAAGGCTCGAATCAACGTGCATGCGCCGCGCGCGCTGAGCACGGCCGAGGTCTGGGCCACGATCGACAGTTTCGCGCACACGGCAGCGCTGGCCGAGCAGGCCGGCTACGCCGGCGTCGAGGTCATGGGCTCCGAGGGTTACCTGATCAACGAGTTCACCGCGGCGCTGACGAACCAGCGCACCGACGAGTTCGGCGGCGACTTCGAGCGGCGGATCCGCTTTCCGCTCGAGATCGTCCGCGCCGTTCGGGCACGCACAAGCAACGACTTCATGCTGATCTACCGGATCTCGTCGATCGACCTGATGGAAGGCGGAATGACCGGCGCCGAGGTCGCCGAGTTCGCGCGGCGCATCGAGCAGGCCGGCGCCGACATGATCAACACCGGCATGGGTTGGCACGAGGCGGCGGTGCCGACGATCGCAGCCTCGGTGCCGCGGGCCGCCTGGCTGGCGGCGATCCGGAACGTCAAACAGGCGGTCTCGATTCCGGTGATGGCGTCGAACCGGATCAATACGCCGGAAGTCGCCGAGCAGATCATCGCCTCAGGCGCGGCCGATCTCGTCTCGATGGCCCGCCTGCTGCTCGCCGACCCCGAGTTCGCGAAGAAGGTGCGCTTCGACCGTGCCGACGAAATCAACATCTGCATCGCCTGTAACCAGGCCTGTCTCGATCACATCTTTACCGAACGCACGGCGAGTTGCCTGGTCAATCCGCGCGCCGGCCGCGAGATCGAGTTCGACGATAGCCCGGCTGCCGCATCGAAGCGCGTCGCGGTCGTGGGCGGCGGCCCGGCCGGCATGGCCTTCGCCCTCGAATCGGCGCGCCGCGGCCACCGCGTCACGCTGTTCGAAGCCCAGCGCGAACTGGGCGGACAACTGAACATGGCACGCAGGGTGCCCGGGAAATCGGAGTTCGACGAAATGCTGCGCTACTTCGACGGCGCGCTGCGCCGAGCCGAGGTCGAGCTGCGCCTCGGCACCTCGGTCCATGCAGACGAACTGGCCGGCGGCGGATTCGATGAAATCGTCGTGGCAACAGGCGTGCTGCCGCGGATCCCCGACATCGAAGGCGTCGATCACCCGAAAGTCGTCGGCTACCAGGACGTGCTGTCCGGCCGCGCGCCGGTCGGCGACAGGGTCGCGATCCTCGGGGCCGGCGGCATCGGCTTCGACGTGGCCGAGTACCTGCTCGGCGACGCCGCAGAATCGCTGGACCCGAAGGCGTTCATGGAGGCCTGGGGCGTCGACGCGAGCCTGTCCGCGCCCGGCGGCATCACCGCGCCTGCGCCGCACCGACCGCGCCGCAGCGTGCACATGTTCCAGCGCAAGAGCGAGTCGCTCGGCCGGAACCTCGGCAAGTCGACCGGGTGGATCCTGAAAGCGAAGCTGCGCAAAGCCCGAGTCGCAATGACGTCAGGCGCGAGCTACCACGCCGTCGACGACCGGGGTCTGCACTACTCGGTGAACGGCGAGCGCCAGTTGCTCGATGTGGATACCGTGGTGCTGTGCACCGGCCAGGAGCCTGCGCGTGGGCTGCACGCCGAACTCCAACGGCGCAGCATCGCCGCGCTGCTTGTCGGCGGCGCCCACGTAGCCGGCGAGGCGACGCGCCTGGCCGCCACGATCTGAACGGCCAGGCTTCGCGCAGCCCGCCGCCACGGGCTACGGCTCCATCAACTGCGCGGCCGCAGTATCCCCTGCGCGTCGGTGATCACGACCTCGACACGCCGGTTCATCGCCCGCCCTTCGGCGTTCGAGTTGTCGGCGACCGGATAGCTCTCGCCGTATCCGCGCGTCGTGATCCTTTGCGGCTCGACACCGCGCTGCAGCAGTGCCATTCGCACCGCATTCGCGCGGCGCTCCGACAGCGCGAGGTTCGAGCTGTCGCTGCCCACGGAGTCGGTGTAGCCCTCGACCAGCAGGTGTCGATCCGGATGCTGACGCAGGAACTCGGCAAGTCGGTCAAGCCGCGGATAGGCCGGCGGCAGCAGTTCGGCCCGGCCGGTTTCGAACAGCACGTCGCCAAGCGACACCAGCAGGCCGCGTTCGGTCTGACGTGCCTCGATCTCGGCCAGGCGCGCCTCGGCTTCGCGGGCCCGCTGGTCGGCCGCCGCGGCTCGCTGCGCCTTCGGCCTCGCGAGTGCGCGCTTCGAGGCGCTGCGCGTCGGCACTGGCCTTCACGCGCTCGATCTGCTGATCGGCATCGCGAGCTCGCGCATAGTTCGCGGCGACGGCCGCGCGGCCTTCGGCGAGGTAGGCATCGTGGCGCGCTTCATCGGTGTCGCCGTCTTCGCGCCACTCGCGATCGCCGCGCTCGACGGTATCGATCGCCTCCTTCAGTTCCAGCGGCGCATGCTGCGTGACGACCGGCATGGCAGCGACGCGATTGACTTCGGCGCGCGCCCGCTCGATGTCCGGGTTCGGTCCTTCGGGGCCGGCGCAGGCAGCCAGCACGGCGACCAGGCCCAGCTGCGCTGCACCCAGCCCGATCAGCCGGTAACGCGAGCCGAGCTCACGAAGCTGCGGTTGCGCACTGCCCACAGGAACCGAAGCAGCACGGCGACGTGGAAGATTCTTCGTTTTTCGAACGCTCATCGGGATCTCCTTCGGCAATCTTCAGCGCGGCAGGGGCCTGGCAGGCGCGCGCGGCACCACCGGCACGGCCGCCGGCCTCACTACCGGTGTTCCGACCGGCGTACCGGCCGGGGTCCCGACCGGCGTCCCGACGGGTTGGGCAGCCGCTGCACCCGAGCCCGCCGGCATTGCCGAGCGCCGTTCGATCTCGCGACTCAGTTCGCGGATCGATTCCTGCAGTTCGCGCAAGGCCTGTTCGCTTCGCGTTGCGGCGACCTTGCTCTCGGCGATGCGTGCGTCGACTTCTGCCTGCTCGGCAAGACGCCGCGCGTCTTCGTAGTCCTTGCTGCCCATCGCGTGCTGCGCGCGCGCAAGCTTGTCGCGTGCCGACTGCATCTCGACCGGTGCAGCGGTGGCGATCTGCGGCGAGGCTGCCGCTCTGTCCACGGCCGTGCTCGCCGTGGCGAGTTCGGCGGTCGGCGGATCGCCGGTCGCGCAGCCGGCCAGCGCGAGCGCTGCCAGTGCAATGGCACCCGCACCGACGGTGCGTAGACGGGAGCTCGATTGCTCGAATCGCATGAACTGTCCTCCTTTCGGGGCAGCGCGCATCGCAGCGGCGCGCCGCAACTCTCGATCCGAGGCAATCGCGATGCCCGGAGGCGCTCAGTTCTGGATCCAGGGCAGCCCGTGGAAGCGCCAGCCGTCGACACGGCCACGCCGACCGTATTCGTCGAGTTCGCCTTCGAAGCCCTCGCGGACGTTGAAGGCATTGGCGAATCCGATTTGCGTTGCCGCGCCTGCCGCAAGCGCGGAGCGCTTGCCGCTGCGACATAGCAGCAGCAAAACGGCATTCCTGTCGAGCATCTCCTGGAGTTGGTCGACGAAGCGCGGGTTACGCGCGAGCGCCATGCCGGTGGCCCAGGGCAGATGCAGGCTGCCGGGTACGTAGCCGACGAAGCTGCGTTCCTCGGCACTGCGCACGTCGACGAGGATCGCTTCGCCGCCGTGCAAGAGCGCCCAGGCGTCGCGCGGGTGAAGTTCGCCGGCGAACGGCGCATGCGCCCGACGCCCCGCATCGCGCGCGGCCTCGAGCAGCAACGGTGCTTCGAGAGTGGAGACGACCGGTCGGGACATCGTGGACTGAACGGGATCGGAGACGAGGAATGCCACGGCGCATCGACATACGTAGCGCCGCCGCGCATGGGACAGCGTGCGGACCCGAAGACTACATGCACCGGGCCCCGGCGCAAACGAAGGAATCCGGAGATCGATATCGACGCAAATGCAAATTGCGAATCGCCCGGCCGCGCGCAAGTCGCAGATCACTGCCGAGCGCGCAGAACCATCCCCTTGCTGCCGATCTCGATATCGAAGCGCGACAGGAAGCTCTGCCCCAGCAGAGCCATGTCGTCGTCGAGACCGACCAGTCCGACGGCGACACGCACGCCGCCTGGCGACATGCCACCCGCCTCGACCGGTATCCCGTTCAGCAGACGACCGGGCATCTCGCCGTTCGCCGTGCGGAAGGTCACCGCGCGGCCGCCGCCCAGACCGGCCCGCCGCGCGAAGCCTTCGCTGACCGTGACGAGGCTCGCCCCGGTGTCGACCAGAAACAGCACCGGCTCGCCGTTGACGGCACCCGGCACACGAAAGTGCCCGTCACGCCCGCGCGGGATCATCAGCTCGCCGGAGGCGAGGCTGTAGGGCTCGTAGCGCGAGCCCCGCCATTGCTCGACGAAGCTGAAGCCGAGGTACAGCACCCCCATCAGCAGCAGCCAGAAGGCGACTACCCCGAAAGCACCCCGCCTAGCGGTGCGCCGGACCGAACGGTTCCCCAAATCGTCCATTGCTCTGTCGATCGCAGTGCCGGTTCCAGCAGCTGCTAGTCCCAGCGCTCGCGGTACGAAAAGATCGGCAACTGCCATTCGTAACGGATCGCCAGCAGCCGCAAGCTCAGGCCTGTCGCGAAGCTGATCACCGTGTTCAGGTCGGAATCGACGCCGGCCGCACGCAGGCTGAGGAACATCACGCAGACGGCCAGCGACACGCTCGCGTAGAGCTCGCGGCGGAACACGACCGGCACCTGATTGCACAGCACGTCGCGCAGCACGCCGCCGAAGATCCCGGTCATCATGCCCGACATGATGACGACCGGCGTCGGATACTCGAGTGCCAGACCCACGCTGCAGCCGATCAGCGAAAACGCGATCAGCCCCATCGCATCGAGAAACAGGAAGGCCCGCTTCAGATGATGCAGGAAGCGCGCGATGACCGTCGTCAACAGGCCGGCCGAGATCACCAGGTAGATGTATTCCGGATGCTGGGTCCAGCCGATCGGAAACCGCCCGAGCACCATGTCGCGGATCGTGCCGCCGCCGAGCGCGGTCACGAAGGCGATCACGACCACCCCGAAGATGTCCATGTCGCGCCGGCCCGCGGCCAGCGCCCCGGACATCGCCTCGGCGGTGATCGCCACCAGGTAGATGATCGTCAGCACATCGACGGCCCCGGACAATGGAAGCGGCATGACGGGGGCGGCGATCGAATTCAACGGCGGAGGCTCCGGAGGGGTCGGGCAAAACTGCGCGATCATCACTCGCCGATTCCGGAGCGTCAAACGAGCCAATGAATTTCGCAAGCACCCTCGCCCTGTTCGTCGTCACCGCGGTCGCCGAGATCGTCGGCTGCTATCTGCCCTGGCTCTGGCTGCGCGACGGTCGATCGGCCTGGCTGCTGGTGCCGGCAGCGCTGAGCCTCGCCTTGTTCGCCTGGCTGCTGACGCTGCATCCGACCGCCGCCGGCCGGGTCTACGCTGCCTACGGCGGTGTCTACGTTAGCGTCGCGATCCTCTGGCTCTGGGCTGTCGACCGCGCCCACCCGACGGCGACCGACGTCATCGGCGTCGGTGTCACGCTGCTCGGCATGGCGATCATCATGTTCGGACCGCGCGACCCCTTGCCGTAGTCCGACAGGCTCCTAGCTTGCCCGGCTTGACCTTTACACGATGTGAAGCCTCACGATGAAGGCATGACCACAGCAACGACAACCGAATTCGCGAACCACGATTCGACGACCGTCGAATCGATCGGCCTTTCAGTCGAAGGCATGAGCTGCGCGTCCTGCGTCGGCCGCGTCGAAC
>CALLYQ010000441.1 GCA_937858875.1 uncultured Lautropia sp.
CAGGGGCTGCTCGTGCTCAACGCCTCGCCGTTTCACCGCGACAAGCAGCATCTGAGACTCGATACGGCGCGCGCGCAGGTCAGCGGCGTCGAACTGCCGATGCTGGCGGCCAACCTTGTCGGCGGCCAGGACGAACTGGTCTTCGACGGGCTGTCCTTCGCGCTCGATGCCGGCGGCGCGCTGGTCGCGCAGGCGAAGGCCTTCGAGACCGAATTGCTGTTCGTCGACATCGAGCCGCGCGCCGGCGCTGCGCCCGCGTTCCTGCCGGGGCCGATCGCCGCCGCGCAGCCGCCCGAGGAGCAGGTCTATTCGGCGCTGGTGCTCGGCGTGCGCGACTACATCGGCAAGAACGGTTTCCCGGGAGCGATCGTCGGGCTGTCGGGCGGGGTCGACTCGGCGCTGGTGCTGGCGATCGCCGTCGATGCGCTGGGCGCCGAGCGCGTGCGCGCGGTCATGATGCCGTCGCGCTACACCGCCGAGATCTCGTCGATCGACGCGCGCGAGATGGCCGAGCGGCTTGGCGTGCGCTACGACGAACTGCCGATCGGCGACTGCTTCGACGCCTTCCGTGCGGCGCTGGCCAGCGAGTTTCGCGGACTCCCCGAAGACGCGACCGAGGAGAACCTGCAGGCGCGCATCCGCGGCACGCTGCTGATGGCACTGTCGAACAAGTTCGGCCAGATCGTGCTCACGACCGGCAACAAGAGCGAAATGGCGGTCGGCTATTGCACGCTTTACGGCGACATGGCCGGCGGCTTCGCCGTGATCAAGGACATCTTCAAGACGCTGGTCTGGCGGCTGTGCCGCTGGCGCAATCGGATCTCGCCGGTGATCCCCGAGCGGATCATCGTCCGTGCGCCGTCGGCCGAGCTGCGCGCCGACCAGACCGACCAGGATTCGCTGCCGCCGTACGAGACGCTCGACGCGATCGTCGGCATGTACATGGAGCAGGATCGCGGCGCCGCCGAGATCGTCGCGGCCGGCCATCCGGCCGAGACGGTCGAGCGGGTGCTGCGCCTGATCCGCGTCAACGAATACAAGCGCCGGCAGGCGCCGATCGGCATCCGCGTCACGCATCGCGCCTTCGGGCGCGACTGGCGTTATCCGATCACCTCCGGCTTCCGGGATCCATTTCCCCTTTCCGAACCCTCGGAGTCACAATGAAACGAATCACGGCGATCATCAAACCGTTCAAGCTCGACGAAGTCCGCGAGGCGCTGGCCGAGGTCGGCATCTCGGGCCTGACGGTCACCGAAGTCAAGGGCTTCGGCCGCCAGAAGGGCCATACCGAGCTGTATCGCGGCGCCGAATACGTCGTCGATTTCCTGCCGAAGGTCAAGGTCGAGGTCGTGCTGTCCGACGAATCCGCCGAACAGGCGATCGACGCGATCACGAAGGCCGCCCGCACCGGCCGCATCGGCGACGGCAAGATCTTCGTCTCGAACATCGAGCAGGTCGTTCGCATCCGCACCGGCGAAACCGGCGACGCAGCGATCTGAGCCTTTCGACGAAGCCGGATCCGACCGGATCGGCCGGTCGGATCGGTCGACTCGCACGGATCCCGTCTCGACGTCGCGGGCTGCGCGCCACGCCCGCACTTGCCTCGAGGCGCGCGCTCAGCCTCGTCGCGACGCGCGCCAGCGATCGCGCAGCCGACGCACGCCGCGCAGGATCAGGCGCAGCATCAGCACTGCGACGACGAGAAAGATCAGCAGCAGCGCCAGGAACAGCAGCGGGTATTCGACGGCCAGCCAGACGCCGCCGACGACCAGCGCGTCCTCGGACAGCGACAAGCCCAGGTTCGACGCCGGTTCCGGCGAGGTGTTGACGGCCGCACGCGTGCCGGCCTTGGTCAGGTGCGTGGCCGCAGTCAGCGTGCCGCCGAGCAACGCGGCCGCAAGCGCCGTGGCGGCGCCGGCATCGCCGAAGACGCCGGCGGCCAGCGCCGCGCCAGCCGGAATCCGGATGAAGGTGTGCAGGCCGTCCCAGATCGTGTCGAGCAGCGGCAGCTTGTCGGCGAACAGCTCGACCGCCGCCATGAACGCGGCCGCGCCGAGGACCAGCGGATGCGCGAGCACGGCGAGATGATCGGGCAACAGCCACCAGCCGGTGCGCGAGACCGAACAGGAAGACGACCGCGTACAACCTCAGCCCGGCGCCCCAGGCCAGCGCGGCGGCGAGCGCGAGCTCGGGCAGGTGCGCGGCGAGCGCCGGAGGCAGCAGCCCGGACAGCGGGGTGGTGGCCAGGGTGTCCAAGGAATGCAAACGCGGATGCAGCGGCTAGGAGGCTGTCGCCTTGCCCCGATCGACTCGAAGCAGCACGATCATCGCGCCGCTGCCGCCGTCGTTCGGGCGCGCCTGGCAGAAGGCCAGCACCTCTTCGCGCTGCACAAGCCAGCGCGGGACCTTGTCCTTGAGCACCGGTTCACGGTTCACCGAACCGAGCCCCTTGCCGTGGATGATCCGCAGGCAGCGGATCTCGTCGCGCACGGCCTGCGCGAGGAAGCCGGCCAGCGCGCTGCGCGCTTCGTCGACGCGCAGCCCGTGCAGGTCGATCTGTGCGCGAACGACCCATTCGCCGCGACGCAGCCGGCGTACGACGTCGGCGGCGATGCCGGAGCGCCGCCACGACAGGCTGGCATCCGTTTCCAGGTAGCGCTCGATGTCGATGTCGTCGGACAGCGATTCTGCGAGCACGGCCTGCTCGTCGAGCTGAAGCTGGCGGGGCAGCGGGGCAGAGGGCTCGCGCC
>CALLYQ010000442.1 GCA_937858875.1 uncultured Lautropia sp.
GTTAAGAACAGCGCATCGGGCGTGTGCCCATCGACGCCGTCTGCACGGTCGCTCCTGCTTCCCCGAGTGGCCTCAGGTGATCCAGCCATGGCAGTCCACAGGCGGCTGCACCGGCTCTTGTTGCATCGCGGAATGGAAGCTCCTATTCTTTTCTGCCTGCGCAGCCGGGCTTCGGTCCGCGTGCGACAGGCCGAAGCAGGAGTTCCCCGATGGGCATCTCGACGGTTGCGGTCGGATCCGGCGGTAGCGAGGCGCAGAAGGCCCAGGAAGGAGCCATCAGCCTCTGGAACTTCATGCTGGTCGCGGGCCAGCTCGTTCTGCTTCTTCTGCTGTTCCGCCAGTTCCAGATCGAGTCCGCTGCCTTTCTCCGGCTGGCGGTACTGGCCTTCGCCGGTTTCGCGATCCACGCATTCCTGCCCCTCGCGTATCGCCTCCCGTTCTTCGCACTGCTGAGCCTCGCCGGCATCGGCCTGGTGCTCGGAATCGCCAACGGCATCTGGCTGGTGGCGATCGGCCTGGTGCTGATCGGGATCTGCCACCTGCCCTTGTCGTTCCGGCTGCGGATGGCGCTGCTGATCCTTGCTGGCGCCACGCTGGTCGCGCAGCGCGCGGCGCTCGTGCCATTCACCTGGTCGGAAGCGATCTGGCCGATCCTCGGCTCGATGTTCATGTTCCGGCTGATCGTCTACGTATACGACCTTCGCCACGAAAAGACCTCGGGCACCTGGGCGCAGCGGCTCGCATACTTCTTCATGTTGCCGAACGCCTGCTTTCCGCTGTTTCCGGTCATCGACTACAAGACTTTCCGCAGCAACTGGTACGACGACGACGCCTACCGCATCTACCAGGTTGGCGTCGACTGGATGGTGCGCGGCGTCATCCACCTGATCCTGTACCGGATCGTCTACTACCACCTGACGCTGGCGCCTTCCGAGGTCACCGGGCCGGCGCATCTGATGCAGTACCTGGTCGCGAACTTCCTGCTCTATCTGCGCGTTTCGGGTCTGTTCCACCTGATCGTCGGCATGCTGCACCTGTTCGGCTTCAGGCTGCCCGAGACGCATAACCGCTACCTGCTCGCATCGAGCTTCACCGATTTCTGGCGCCGGATAAATATCTACTGGAAGGACTTCATGCAGAAGGTCTTCTACTATCCGGCCGTGTTCGCGCTGCGCAAGTTCGGCACGACGAACGCGCTGGTCGTCGCTACGCTCTACGTGTTCCTGATGACCTGGTTCCTGCACGCATACCAGTGGTTCTGGCTGCGCGGCACCGTGCTGTTCGTCTGGCAGGACATCCTGTTCTGGGCGATCCTGGGCGTGCTGGTCGTCGCCAATTCGCTGTACGAGATCAAGTACGGTCGCAAGCGCAGCCTCGGCAAGCAGGCGAGAACCTGGCGCGACACCGCGAAGCTGGTGGCGAAGACTTACGGCACCTTCTGGTTCATCGTCGTCCTGTGGTCGTTCTGGACGACCGAATCGCTGCCCGAGTGGTTCGCGATGTGGCGTGTGCTCGGCGGCGACTACACATTCGGAGTACTGCTCTTTCCGGCGCTTGCGCTGGCGGTCATTGCACTCGGAACGATTCCGCGCGACAGCGGCGTGCGCAATGTTCGCGCTTCGGCCATGGCGGCCAACGACTGGATCAGGGAGCGTGCGATCACCATGGTCGCGATGCTGGCGCTGATCGTCGTCAGCGTCGAAGGCGTCTCGACGTCGATCGGCCCGCAGATCGCCACGTTCGTGCATTCGCTGCGTTCGGGCCAGTTGAGCCGGCTCGACACGGCGAAACTCGAGCGCGGCTATTACGAAAGCCTGCTGGCGGTCAACAGCTTCAATTCGCAGCTCTGGGAGGTCTACTCGAAGAAGCCGGCGAACTGGCTCGACGTGAACAGCGCGAATCTGAAGCGCTTCGTGCCCGGGTTCACGCGCAACGAGTTGATTCCGTCGTTCGTCTCGAATACCAAGTACGGAACGATCAGCATCAACCGCTTCGGGATGCGCGACCAGGACTATGCCGAGAAGCCGGCCGCCGGAACCTATCGCGCGATGCTGCTCGGTGCTTCGTCGGTGATGGGTTGGGGTGTGTCCGATGGACAGACTTTCGAAGCATTGGTCGAGCAGCGACTGAATGCGAAGCCGCCGGTACCAGGCTTCGCGCGCTTCGAGTTGCTGAACATGGGAATCCCCGGCTACGATCCGCCGCAGCAGATGGTGATGGTCGACCGCGCCGTCGAGTTCGGCCCGCACGCTGTCTATTTCGTGGCTACCGGGCGAGAAATCTCGCGCTCCGTGCGGAACCTGGTCACGGCGACCCTGGACCGGCTCGAGATTCCGTATCCGCAGTTGCGCAAGTTCGTCCAGGCGGCCGGAATCCACGCCGACATGGACGAGGCTTCGGCGGTCAAGGCGCTGATGCCCCATGGTCCACAAATCCTCGCGACCGTCTACGGCTACATCGCCGACAAGGCGCGTATGCACGATGCCGTTCCCGTCTGGATCTTCCTGCCGCAGGTGCGCAGTGGTGCGTGGGAAGAAGAGACCGCTGAAACCGTGAGAATCGCCGAAACGGCCGGTTTTGTCGTGATCGATATGGAGGACATCTATCGGCCGCACGACTACACGAAGCTGCGCGTGGCCGAGTGGGACGATCATCCGAACGCCGCGGGGCACCAGTTGATTGCGGAACGGCTTCATGCGGAACTGATCGCGCGGCGTCCGCAGATCCTGACCACTGCCCGGACGCCATAGCAGTTACAGGGCGAGCCGATCCGTCATCCGATCGAAAGGGGAAATCGATGAGCCAGGAAGTGCGCAGCAACGTGAAGGAATTCATCCTCAGGGAGTTCCTGCCGGGCGAAGACCCGAACGATCTTACCGACGACCTGCCGTTGATCACGGCCGGCATTCTCGACTCGATCGCCACGCTGAAACTGGTCATGCACCTCGAGGAGCGTTTCGGCATCACGCTGGCGGCGCACGAAGCCAACAAGGATCATCTCGACACGATCGAGCAGATCTCGAACCTCGTGCTGAGCAAGATGAAGCAGGAGGCATGCCATGCACGACAGTCGCCCGCTGCATGAGGCCTTCGTCAAGGCTGCAGCCCGTTTTCCGGAGCGCACGGCGGTCGTCGAGCCCGGCCGGGCGTCGATCAGTTACCACGAACTCGAGCTGCTGTCGGACCAGTTGTGCGACCGGTTGATCGCGCTCGGCGTGCAGCGCGGCGATCGCGTCGGCTTCTGGATGCGCAAGTCGATCGATGCGATCGTCGCGATCTACGGGATCCTGAAAGCGGGCGCCGCCTACGTGCCGGTGGATCCCGGAGCCCCGGCGACGCGCAATGCCTACATCATGCAGAACTGCGGCGTTCGGGTGGTGCTGATCGAAGGGCGCTTCGAAGCGCCCCTGCGGACTGAACTGACTGCGCTCGATGCGCATCCGCATCTGCTCGTGCTGCCGGAGGCCGGCGGTGGTGACGGAGTGCGTGCCGCAGTTGCCGCAGCGGGCGAAGCGGGCGCAGCGGGCGAAGTGGGCGCAGCGGCGAAAGTCGGCATCGCGAATCCGGTGAACGCCGAGGATCTCGCCTACATCCTGTACACCTCCGGCTCCACGGGCAAGCCGAAGGGGGTGATGCTGTCGCACGAGAACGCGGTCAGCTTCGTCGACTGGTGCACCGAGGTCTTCGAGCCGACGCCGGAGGATCGCTTCTCGTCGCATGCGCCGCTGCACTTCGACTTGTCGATCCTGGACATCCACGTTCCGCTCGCGCACGGTGCCGCAGTCGTGCTGGTCGGCGAGGACATCGGCAAGGAGCCGCAGCATCTGGCACAACTGATCGCCGACGAACGGATAACGGTCTGGTATTCGGCGCCGTCGATCCTGGCGCTGCTCGCGCAGTATGGCGACCTGGGCAGCCGCGACTATTCGAGCCTCCGACTCGTGCTGTTCGCCGGAGAGGTGTTTCCGGTCAAGCACCTGCGCAGCCTTTGCGAACTGTGGCAGGGTCCGCGCTACTTCAACCTGTACGGGCCGACCGAGACCAACGTCTGCACGTACTACGAAGTCGTGCCGCCGGTGCCGGCCGACCGCACGTCGCCCTATCCGATCGGCAGCGTCTGCTCGCACCTGTCGGCACGCGTGCTCGACGAGAACGCAACGCGCGTGGCGCCCGGCGACGAGGGCGAGCTGTGCATCGCCGGTCGCGGTGTCATGCAGGGCTACTGGTCGCTGGCCGAGCAGACCGAACGCGGCTTCTTCGTCGATGCCGACGGCACGCGCTGGTATCGCACCGGCGACATCGTCGTCGAGTCGCCGCCGGGCTGCTACATCTATCGGGGCCGGCGCGACCGGATGGTCAAGCGGCGCGGCTATCGGGTCGAACTCGGCGAGATCGAGGCCGGCCTGTACCAGCATCCGGGAATCAAGGAAGCGGCCGTCGTCGCGCTGCCCGACGAGGAAGCCGGCGTAAGGGTGACGGCGTTCCTCAGCGCGAACGGCGACAAGCGCCCGTCGCTGATCGAGATGAAGCGCTTCTGCTCGGAGCGCTTGCCGCTGTACATGATTCCGGACAAGTTCTCCTGGCACGAGGCGCTGCCGAAGACCTCGACCGACAAGATCGATTACCAGCGTCTGAAGGAAATGGGCTGATGGATTTCGCGCTGACCGAAGAGCAGCGGATGCTGCGCGACAGCGTAAGCCGCTTCGCCCGCGACGCGCTGAACGAAGGGCTGCAGGACAGGGATCGCGAACAGGCGTTTTCGCGTGAGCTCTGGAAGCAATGCGCAAGCATCGGCTTGCAGGGCTTGCCGGTGCCGGAAGAGCAAGGCGGCACCGGTCTGGACGCGCTGTCCTGCGCGATCGCCCTCGAAGCCTTCGGCTACGGCTGCCGCGACGGCGGTCTCGTGTTCTCGCTGTGCGCGCACCTGCTGGCCTGCGTCGTGCCGGTCTGGAAGCATGCGAATGCCGAGCAGAAGCAGCGCTACCTGCCCGGCCTGTGCGACGGCAGCCTGATCGGCGCCCACGCGATCACCGAGCCGGGGTCGGGCTCGGACACCTTTTCGATGCGGACGCGCGCCCAGCGTGAAGGCGAGCTTTGGCGCATCAACGGGTCGAAGACCTTCATCTCGAACGGGCCAGTGTCCGACGTGGCGATCGTCTTCGCCGTCACCGATGCCGACAAAGGCTTCCACGGCGGGCTGACCGCGTTCCTCGTCGAGACCTCGACGCCCGGATTCACGGTCGGCCGAAAGCTGGAGAAGATGGGCCTGCGCACCTCGCCGGTCGGCGAGATCGCGTTCCAGGACATGCTGGTCGGCGACGATGCCGTGCTCGGCGAGGTCGGCGGCGGCTCGGCCGTGTTCGCCACGGCGATGGACTGGGAGCGCATCCTGCTGGTCGCCGGCCACCTCGGCGCCATGGAGCGCCTGCTCGAAACCTCGGTCACCTATGCGCGCACGCGCAAGCAGTTCGGTCAGGCGATCGGCAAGTTCCAGGCCGTTGCGCACAAGATCGCCGACATGAAGGTGCAACTCGAAGCGGCACGACTGCTCGCCTATCGGTCAGCATGGCGGCTCGAGCACACGCGCAACGCCTCGTTCGACGCGTCGATCACGAAGTTGTTCGTCAGCGAATCGTTGCTCGAGTCGGCGCTCGCCGCCGTTCAGATCCACGGTGGTTACGGTTTCATGTCCGAGTACGAGGTCGAGCGGTCGTTGCGCGATGCGGTAGCGGGGACGATCTACTCGGGGACTTCGGAGATGCAGCGGAACATCATTTCGCGGTGGCTGGGGCTTTGACGGCCACCGAATCGGGCCGCTGCAGCGGCCCGATGTACTTGCGGGCCACAACGACATTGTCGATGAACAGCGACAGGTCCGACTTGGCCTTCGCTATGCCACCGTGATAGACGTTCATCCAGACCGACTCGATCTTCAGTTCGGGAACGCTGCGATAGCGGACATCGGTTTTCTCGAACACGAGCTTGCCGTCGATCCACGCGCGCAGCACTCCGTCCGCCTTGTCCAGGCTGTTGAGCTTCACGTACTGCTCGATGCTGTACCAGCGATTTTTCTCGAGCATTCCGGTGGGCCCGAGATTCCAGCCCAACGGGTCGCCATATTTGGTCTTGCCGTCTGCGTGGTACAGATATGAACCGATCGGCCGAAAGCTCTCGAACGCAGTCTCGCTCGCGGGAATCTGGAAGAACTGGCCCCGGGCCGACCAGCCGTTCGTGCCATCCGCCGTGCGTCCGCCCCAGCCACCGCGGTTGTAGGTGCCCGCCAGACCGGGCAGCTTGCCGCCGGTGACAGTCGGGTTCCAGCTTTCTCCGAGCCGAAGGTAGTAGCGGAAATAGACCTCCTGCGGCTCAGCTCCGGCATGCTTGTCCAGGCGCAGATGCATGTTCAGCCCCTGTCGCTCGCCCCGCGCGACGGTGACCTTCAGTGCCTTGCCGTCGAGCGCCTCGAAGCGCTCTTTTGGAGCCGCGGCGACCGCATCGGGAAGGGCAGCCGGATCGAAGTCGGACCAGTCCTTGCGCCAGTCGCCGCGCTCGAAGCGCTCGGCGAAGATGACGTCCGAATCTGCCTCGATGCCGGCGTCGCGGAGCCCTGCTCGTTGCACCTCGGCAGCCTCGAGGCGAAAGTCCTCGACACGCCGGGGCACACCATGGGGCACATCGCCTATTGGATCCCCGCGGCCGGCGTCGCCTTCGTTGGCGACACGCTTTTTGCGATGGGCTGCGGGCGCGTGCTCGAAGGCACGGCGGAGATGATGTGG
>CALLYQ010000443.1 GCA_937858875.1 uncultured Lautropia sp.
AGGCGCGTGCATGACCAGCACTGCATCGCCGTCCGTGCGGGTCTGCTCCTGCATGACGACCGCGTCGGCGCCCGGCGGCATCGCGGCGCCGGTGAAGATCCGCGCCGCGCTGCCTTCGGCCAGAGGCTTCGGGATCTGGCCGGCCGGGATGCGCTGCGCGACCGGCAGCCGAACCGGCGTCGATTCGGTGGCGCCTGCGACGTCGGCGCTGCGCAGCGCATAGCCGTCCATCTGCGTGTTGTCCATCGGCGGCACGTCGAGCGTGGAGCGCACGTCCTGCGCCAGCACGCGTCCGGACGCGTCGACGATGTCGACGTTCTCGATGCCCGAGGCTTCCGCCTCGCCGTCGGCCTGCGCGAGCAGCGCGGTCAGCGCGTCGTCGAAGGACATCAATCCAGGTTTCATGTCTGCCTTCCGGGGTCGATGTTCAGGTGGTCGAGGATGAACTGCGTGATCGCATCGGGATCGTTCAGGTCGAGCGCCGGCAGTGCGGTGTCCACGGGCTCGTCGCTGGCGACCGCCACGATGTTCGCATCGTGCGGATGCAGCAGCGGCTTGCCCACCGACGGCCGATGGATTTCGATCTTCGGGATGCTCGCGTGCTTGTAGCCCTCGACGAGGATCAGGTCGCAAGGCGAGAAACGCTCGAGCTGCCGGTGCAGCGTCGGCTCCAGGTCGCCGCGCAGTTCGTGCATCAGTACCCAGCGCTGGTCCGACGTGATGAGCACCTCGCGCGCACCCGCTTCGCGATGCCGGTACGAATCCTTGCCCGGCCGATCGATGTCGAACAGATGATGCGCGTGCTTGATCAGCGACACCTCGAGACCGCGCAGCACGAAGCGCGGGATCAGTTGCTCGATCAGCGTCGTCTTGCCCGCGCCCGAGTAGCCGGCGAATCCGAAGACCTTCATCGCTGCCGTTGCGGTTCGGCGCCGCGGGCTCGCGGTGCCGACGGCGCATGCGTGACCAGACGGCTCGCCACGAGGATCAGCGCCAGCCCGACGAAGGCGCCGGCGCCGAGCCGCTCGCCGAGGAACAGCGCACCGAATCCGATCGCGAACAGCGGCATCAGGAACATGCTGATCGAAGCGCGCGTGGCCCCGACCCGCTGCAACAGCAGGTAGTTCAACACCGCCGGCAGGATCGTCCCGACCAGCGCGAGCGCCAGCAGTCGCACGAGGATCGACGCATCGAAGTCGAGCTGCCACGGCCGATCGACGATCAGCGCCAGCGGCAGCAGGATCAGCGCCGCCGACAGGAACAGGCCGGCGGTCAGCCCGATCGGATCGAGATGCCGGGCGCGACGCAGCAGAACCGTGGCCAGCGCGTAGGCCAGCGGCCCGAGCAGCGTGACGAGCTCGCCGAAGACATGGCCGCCAAGCCCGGCCAGCAGGCCGGGGCCGATCACCGCCACGACGCCACCCATGCCGACGACGATGCCGAGCAGCTTGCGCGCACCGAGCTTCTCGTCGGGCAGCATCAGATGCGCGGCGAGCAGCGTGAACAGCGGCATCGTCGAATAGAGGATGCCGCTCAGGCCGCTGGCGATCGTCTGCTGGCCGATCGCCAGCGCGCAATAGGGCACGACGATCACGCCCAGCGAGACGAGGAAGGTCGTGCGCCGGTCGGCCCGGTCGCGCGGCAACCGCGCGCCTGAAAGCAACAGCGCCAGCAGGCAGAACGGCAGCGCCAGCAACACGCGCGAAGCCGCCAGCGTGATCGACGGCAAGTCGCCGATCAGCGTCTTGTTGAGCACGACCGAACTGGCGAAGCTTGCGCCGGTGGCGAGCAGCAGCGCCCAGCGGGCCGGGGTCATCGGACGAGTCGGCATCGGTGCGGCGCCGGGGATCGAAGCGGAGGCGGTGGGGCCCGCGAAGACAGGGACGAGAATCGACCGCTGCAAGCCGGGCACGACGTCGTCAGCCGGTCGCCGAAGCGGCGCGGCTGGCGATGAACTGCGCGAGCAGGCGCACGTCGCGCGGCATCAGCGTGAAGCGCTGCGCGCGCGACTCGATGCCTTCGTAGGCGGCGGGGCGCGGCGGCTCGGTGCCGAGCGCCTCGCGAATCGCGGCCGCGAACTTGGCCGGCTGCGCGGTCTCGAGGCAGATCATCGGCACGCCCGGCTCGCGCCATCGAACAGGCCGTCGGCCGTATGCGTGTCGACGACGAGCCCGTACGCCTGGTGGACCGCGCGGATCGTCGCCAGACGGTCGGCGTGGCTGCTGCTGCCCGACACGAAGCCGTAGTCGGCGAAACGCGCCAGCTCGGCCGACAGGTCGAATTCGCCTTCGGTATCGAGCCGTTTCCACAGTGCCGCAACGCGGGTGCCGTCGCCGCCGAGCAGGTCGTGGACGAAACGCTCGAAGTTCGACGCCTTCGAGATGTCCATCGACGGGCTGCTCGTATGGTGCGTCTCGGCCGAAGCGCGCGGACGGTAATGGCCGGTGCGGAAGAACTCGTCGAGGACGTCGTTCTCGTTGGTCGCCACGACGAGCCGCGAGATCGGCAGGCCCATCGAGCGCGCGATGTGGCCGGCCAGCACGTTGCCGAAGTTGCCCGAGGGCACGGCGAACGAGACCTTCTGGTCATTGCTCGAGGTGGCCGCGAACCAGCCGCGGAAGTAGTAGACGACCTGCGCGACGACGCGCGCCCAGTTGATCGAGTTGACGGTGCCGATCGACCAGCGCCGTTTGAAGGCCAGGTCGTTCGAGATCGCCTTGACCATGTCCTGGCAATCGTCGAAGACGCCGTCGACGGCGATGTTGTAGATGTTCGGGTCGTGCAGCGAGAACATCTGCGCGGTCTGGAACGCGCTCATCCGCCCGTGCGGCGACAGCATGAACACGCGCACGCCGCGCTTGCCGCGCATCGCGTACTCGGCCGCGCTGCCGGTGTCGCCGGAAGTCGCCCCGACGATGTTCAGCTCGCGGCCTTCCTTCGCCAGCACGTACTCGAACAGGTTCCCGAGCAGTTGCATCGCCAGGTCCTTGAACGCGAGCGTGGGACCGTTCGACAGGCGCAGCAGGTGCAGGTCGCCGTCGAGGCGGTGCAGCGGCGTGATCGCCTCGCTGCCGAAGGTCTGCGCCGTGTAGGTGCGAGCGGTCAGCGCCCGCAGATCGTCTTCGGGGATGTCGTCGGCGTAGAGGCGCAGGATCTCGAAGGCCAGCTCCGGATACGGCAGCAGCCGCCAGCGCGCGAGCATGGCTTCGTCGACGCGCGGGTAGGACTCGGGCAGCACGAGGCCGCCATCGGGCGCGAGTCCGCCGAGCAGGATCTCGCAGAAGCGCGCGGCGGGCATACCGCCGCGCGTCGACAGATAGCGCATCAGACCAGGTCCTCCAGCCGGATGCGCACCGATTTTGACAGGACCGTGGGCAGGGCCTCGATGCGCGCGATCGCCGCATTCACCTGGCGCTCGATCGTGCGGTGCGTGAGCAGGATCAGGTCGGTATGGGCTTCGCCCTCGCCGGGCTCGCGCTGCAGCACCGCGTCGATCGAAATGTTCTCGTCGGCCAGGATTCGCGTGATGTCGGCCAGCACGCCGGCGCGGTCCGAGACGCGCAGCCGCAGGTAATAGGCGGTCTCGGTCTCGTCGATCGGCAGGATCGGCAGGTCGGACAGCGCCTCGGCCTGGAATGCCAGGTGCGGCACGCGGTTCTGCGGATCGGAGGTGATCATCCGCGCAACGTCGACGAGGTCGGCGACGACGGCGCTGGCC
>CALLYQ010000444.1 GCA_937858875.1 uncultured Lautropia sp.
CGGGCCTTGACGCCGATGCTGCGGCCGGCATAGCCGCGGCGCTGGAGGTCGCCTGCGAGCTGACGGCACAGGCCGGCCAGCACGGCGGCCAGCAGCTGGAAGTCGCGCGACGGATGCAGGTCGCGCTCGAAGGTCGTCTCGCGGCTCATCGAGCGCGGCTCGCTTTCGGTCACGAGCGGGCGGTCGTCGCGTCCGTGCGCGGCCTCGTGCAGCCAGGCGCCGTAGCTGCGGCCGAAGTTCCTGACCAGCAGCTCGACCGGCGCCGTGGCCAGCTGCCCGATGCTGCGGATGCCGAGTTCCTCGAGCCGTCGGTCGGCCTTCGGACCGATGCCGTTGATCCGGCTGGCCGGCAGCGGCCAGATGCGCTCAGGCACGTCGTGCTCGTCGATCACGGTGGTCCCGTTCGGCTTGTCGAGTTCCGAGCACAGCTTGGCCAGCAGCTTGTTCGGTGCCACACCGATCGAGCAGGTGAGCGCGGTTGCAGCGAGAACGCGGCGCTGGATCTCGCGCGCGATCGCCTCGCCGCCGTCGATGCGTACGCCGGTCAGTGCGCTGAGATCGATGTAGACCTCGTCGATGCCGCGGTCTTCGATGCGGTCGGTCACCGTCGCGATCGCGGCCTTGAAACGGCGCGACCAGCGGCGGTACTCCGGGAAGTCGACCGGCAGGAACACGCAGTCGGGACACAGCTCGACGGCGCGCCACAGTGCCATGCCCGACCGGATGCCGAAACGCCGAGCCTCGTAGGTGGCCGTCGTGACGACGCCCCGGCTGTTCGGATCGCCGCGGCCGCCGATCGCGACCGGCTGGCCACGCAGCTCCGGGCGGCGCAGCAGCTCGACCGACGCGTAGAACGCGTCCATGTCGAGATGGGCGATGCGCCGCCAGGCCAGCGAAGGCGAGCGCAGGGGGACTGGAAGCGAGGACACCGTTCAGGCGGACAGCGGCAACTCGATGAAGAAGGTCGAGCCGTGACCGGGCTCGCTCTTCAGGCCGACCTGGCCGCCGTGCAGCTCGGCGACGCGCTTGACGATCGCCAGGCCGAGGCCGCTGCTGCCGCGCTGTTCGCGCGCCCGGCTGGTCTGGAAGAAGCGGTCGAAGACGCGCGGCTGGTCTTCGGGCAGCACGCCAGGGCCGCTGTCGACGACTTCGAGGCGCACGCCGGCGCCGTCGTGCAGCGCCCGGACCAGCACCCGCCCGCCGCTCGGCGTGACCCTCAGGGCGTTGTCGAGCAGATTGGCCAGCGCGCGCTCGATGAGCCCGGCGTCGACGCTGGTCAGCGGCAGCCCGTCCGGATAGTCGATCTCGAGGGCGATGCCCGCCTGCTGTGCCTTGGCGACGTATCGGTGGACGACGTCGTCGGCCAGTTCGCCGATCGCGATCGGTTCGGGCTCGGCGCGGAAATCCGGGCTGTCCAGCCGTGCCAGCTCGGCCAGCGAGTCGGTCATCCTGCGCAGGTGTCCGGCGTTGTGCAGCGCGCGTTCGAGCAGCTGATCGCGCGCCTCGTCGCTCAGGTCGTCGCCCTTGAGCCGGATCGTCTCGATCTGGCCGGTCAGCGCGGTCAGCGGCGTGCGCAGGTCGTGCGAGACGCTGGCGATCATCTCGCGGCGCTTCGCATCGGCGGCCTGGACGCGCTCGGTCTCCAGGCTCAGCCGCTCGAAGGCCTCTCGAAACGTGCGGCTCAGTTTGCCGATCTCGTCGTCGCGGTCGGTGTCCGGGAACAGTTCGTCGGAACTCGGCCCGCAGAAGCCGGAGTTCCGGACCTGCTCGGTGGCGCGCGTGAGTGCGGTCAGCGGCCGCGTCAGCATCGTGATCGTGGCGATCGTCATCAGCGCACCGAGCGCGATCGTCAGCAGGCCGATCTTGGCGGCCGTGCGCAGCGCGTAGCTGCGCAGCATCTCGGGCATCTGCGCGCTGAAGTGCATCTGCCGCGGCACGACGAGCAGCCAGCCCGCGACGTCGCCGTCGTCATGGATCGGACGCGCAGCGGCCATCGTCCGGTCGCGCGGCCGGTCGGGGTCGACGACGTGGATCGGCTGGTTCGGGTCGCTCTGCATCTCGGCGCGGACGCGCTCGAGGTCGAGCCTGAACGAGTCCCAGAACGGCCGCGAGTCGCCGGCGCTGGCCAGCACGCGGCCGTCGGCACCGAGCAGGTACAGGCCGGTATGCGGCGAGTACAGCGTGTATTGGCGCAGTTGCTGCCCGAAGCCGTCGGGGTTCGCCTCGTAGTTGCGCCACAGGCCGGGGTGCGTCTCGATGATGCGGTCGGCGAAGCTGCAGGCCTTGTCGTAGAGCCAGTCCGAGTAGTACTGGCTGACCGACGCGTACATGATCAGCGCCAGCAGCGCGGCCGTCGTCATTCCGAAGCCCACGATCAGCAACAGCACGCGGGCGCGCAGCGATTTCATCTTTCGTCGGTGAAGCGATAGCCGACACCGCGCACGGTCAGAACGTAGCGCGGGTTGGCGGGATCGGCCTCGATCTTGGCCCGCAGGCGGTTGATGTGCGTATTGACGTTGTGTTCGTAGCCCTCGAAAGTGGTGCCCCAGACCGCGTCGAGCAACTGCATGCGCGTGAATGCGCGCCCGGGGTTGCGCGCGAAGTGCACGAGCAGGTCGAACTCGCGCGCCGTCAACGGAATCGGGCGGCCATCGAGACGCGCCTCGCGGCTCGCGCAATCGATCAGCAGGCCCCCGGCTTCGATGCGCTCGGCGGCGGCGCCGGAGCTTGCGGGTGCGTGCATTTCCACGCGGCGCAGCATCGCCTTGACCCGCGCCTGCAGCTCCGGAATCGAGAACGGCTTGGTCAGGTAGTCATCGGCGCCGAGCTCCAGACCCAGAACGCGGTCGATCTCGGTCGAGCGGGCAGTGAGCATCAGCACCGGCGTGGTGATGCGGTCCATGCGCAGCGCGCGCACGATGTCGAGCCCGTCGCGCCCGGGCAGCATGACGTCGAGCAGGATCAGGTCGTAGCGCTGCGAACGCGCAGCTTCGTAACCCGCCGGGCCATCGTGGACGCAGTCGACCCGATGGCCGAGGTCGCGCAGATGCATTGCGATCAGCTCGGCGATATCCGGCTGGTCTTCCACGACCAGGATCCTCTTTTCCATCGATTCCAGCATAGCAAACCCCATGCTCTGAGTCAGACATGTGGCTTGCCTCTTACGGCCCTTGACGGCCGATCGGGCCGCGCCGGCTCGAATCGGCGCATTTGTTATCGAATCGTGATCTTTCCGAGATCGAAGCGAAAGCGCGGCCACTGAGACTGACAGCTGTCCCAAACCCCCGGCCCGGGTGGGCTAGCTGCACCCGGACGCGACAGGAGTGAGCATCGATGATCCCGTTCGATCCCGGTTTGCCGCGACGCCGCCATGTGCAGGCCGCGGACCGGTTGGCGCGGCGCCCGAAGGCACCGACCCTCGAGGCCGCCGTCGGGCCCGCGTCGGCGACACAGGCGCCGGCGAACCCGGCCATTGCAAGTTCAGCGCCGGTCGTTGCGCCGACCGAGCTCGACGTGGCCGCCCACCGCGGCGCGATGCTGCGGTTCGCACGCCGCAAGGTGCGCGACGACGACCTGGCCGAAGACGCAGTCCAGGACGCGCTCGCGGCCGCGCTCGCCAACCGGGAGTCGTTCCAGGGACAGTCGGCCTTGCGTACCTGGTTGATCGGGATCCTGAACCACAAGATCCAGGACACCTTCCGCCGCGAGGGGCGCTACGTGGCCGTCGCTTCCGGAGACGAAGACGAGTCCGAATCGCTGCTCGACCGCATTGCGTATCACCAGGAGCCGGATTACGACGATCCGATGCGGCAGGTCACGCGTCGGCAGCTCGGCGATGCGCTGCACAGCGAGATCGATGCGCTTCCGGCCACGCTGAAGGACGTCTTCGTGCTGCAGGTGCTCGAGGGCGCCGAAACCGCTGATGTCTGCCGTCAGCTGTCGATCACCGAGGCCAACTGCTGGGTGCGCCTGCACCGGGCGCGCAAGCGGCTGTCCGAACGGATGCGCGACCACCTGGTCTAGGAGGCCGTCGGCTTATCGGAAGGGCTGCGCGCCCCGCAGCCCGACAGCCACCCGCCGATCGGCTAACGTTGCGCTTTTGGCCATCCACCGGAGCGCAGATGAACCACCGCCGTCTCGGCCGCAGCAACCTGATGGTGTCCGAGCTGTGTCTCGGCACGATGATGTTCGGCGACCAGGCCGACGCCGCCGAGGCCGCGGCGATCCTCGACGCCTGCCGTGAGCGCGGCGTCAATTTCATCGACACGGCCGACGTCTACACGCGCGGAGCGTCGGAATCGATGCTCGGCGAACTGCTCGCGCGTGACCGTGACGACTGGGTGCTCGCCACCAAGGTCGGCAACGCGATGTCCGAGGCGCGCAACCAGCGCCGCTATTCGCGCAAGTGGATGCAGTTCGAACTCGACGCGAGCCTCGCACGCCTTCGCACCGACTACGTCGACGTCTGGTACCTGCACCGCGATTTCGACGGCCAGGACGACGAGGAGGCGCTGCGCACGATCGACGACCAGATCCGCGCGGGCAAGGTCCGTTACTGGGGCGTCTCGAACTTTCGCGGCTGGCGCATCGCCGAGCTCGTGCGCATCGCCGGCCAGCTCGGCATGCCGGCACCCGCCGTCTGCCAGCCCTACTACAACCTGCTGAACCGCCAGCCCGAAGTCGAAGTGCTGCCCGCCTGCGCGCACTACCGGATCGGCGTGGCGCCCTACAGTCCGGTGGCGCGTGGCGTGCTTACCGGCAAGTACCTGCCCGGCAGCGCGCCGGCCGAGGGCACGCGCGCAGGGCGCGGCGACCGCCGGCTCATGCAGACCGAGTGGCGCGAGGAGTCGTTGGTCATTGCGCAGAAACTCAAGGCGCATGCCGAGGCGCGTGGCATCACGCTGCTGCAGTTCGCGGTGGCCTGGCTGCTGGCCAACGGCAGCGTCAGCTCGGTGATAGCGGGTCCGCGCACGCTGGCGCAGTTCCGCGACTATTTCGGTGCGCTCGATTACCAGTGGACCGACGAAGACGAGGCGGCCGTGGACGCGCTCGTTGCGCCCGGGCATGCGTCGACGCCCGGCTATCACGACCCGCAGTATCCGTTCTTCGGTCGCCGGCGCCGGTCGGCTGCCTGAGCGGGGAGCCCGTCGCACTGCGGCTTGCCGTAGCGCAAGGTCTGCCTGCGTCGCCGCCGGCGCCCGGCGCCGTCGCGCTAAGCTTCCGCGATGCTCGAATCGGTGAAACGTCGCTGGCCGTGGTGGCTCGTCGCGCTGCTTGCGCTCGCCGCGCTGGCGTTCCAGTTCGCGCCGCGGGCGCGCGAGGTCGAGTTCGTTGCCGTCGAGCGCGGTCGGATCGTGCAATCGATCGTGGCCACCGGCCGAATCGAGACGCCGGCGCGCATCGAGCTGTCGAGCCAGGTCGCGGCGCGCATCGAGTCGATCGAGGTGCGCGAGGGCGACCGAGCAAGCCGCGGCCAGATCCTCGTGCGCCTGCGCAGCGACGAAGCCGAGGCGTCGCTGGCCGCAGCACAGGCGGCGCTGCGCGAGGCCGAGGCGCGCCAGACCCAGTTGGAGCAGGTCCAGCGGCCGGTCGCGGCGCAGCAGCTCGCGCAGGCGCGCGCGAACCTGTCGGCGGCCGAGCGCGAACTCGAGCGCGCCCGCGACCTGGTCGCGCGCGGCTTCGTCTCGCAGTCACGGATCGAC